>JAMDBH010000051.1:0-6335 GCA_023487615.1 Gammaproteobacteria bacterium | reverse complement strand
ACGGCGTGTGGCTGCTGAAAAAGTTTAAGCGAGGAATGTCGCCAAAGCGGGCGGGCGACCAGGTGCCGGGCGTCATCCACACCGGCAGTATTCAGGCAGGTTGCCCACCAGCAAAACGATCATCAGCATGAAGATCGAACCGGCGAAGAACCAGTTAGTCGTGTAGATGCCTTGCGTACGGCGCTTGGCGATCGTCATCCACACGTTGAGCGCCACCGGGATCAGCACGCCAAACAGCAGGATGAGATCTATGGGATAGATAAAGTCGGAGTATTCACGCCCGGAGGTCATCCCCATCCACATGGTGATCAGGCCCACAGCCAGGCCGATATTCCAGTTCATGCAGCTCCACAGCGCGAGCTTTTCCGACCACAGCCTGGTGTTGCCGAGCGCCGGGGTGATGTACATCATCGCGGCGGCGAAGGCCATCGAGATCCAGCCGAAGATCACCGCCATTACGTGCACCTGGCGCATCTTGCCGAAGGCGAAGTACTCATAGCCGGTTACCCAGTCGGGGAAGGCCAGCTTGGCGGCATTGAAAGAGCCCAAACCCGTGCCTATGACAAACCAGATGATGGCCGAAAAAGAAAAGAACAGCGTCGCGGTGCCCGGCGGGATGTCTTCGTTCTTGGCGAATAAATATTTGGTCAACATGCTAATACCTCATCAAACTCGAAATCTGTAGCGTGCGCGTGGCGCACGCCCCGTAAAATAATTTTAGTTATATTTAGGTCTGATCATTAAGAAGACCGGCGCTTACTTTTTGGCCGGCGTCACGCAGCACGGCTTGATCAGCCCGCGGTTACCGACCTTGCCGCACACCTTGCAGGGGATCATCAGATACCATGCAAGCCACATGCTGGAAAACGCGGCGACCATACTGAAAACTGCGGCGATTGCTGCTAACATTGTTGTTCGCTCCGATAATTGTAATTTCGAGTAGCTCTAAACAAATGACCCTAGTGGCCACTCCCCGCGCCCATTTTGGACATCTTGTCATGGCCATATATGGCGGACAATAATATCCAGATGAAGGCGACGCCGAACACCAGCATGACCCAGGTCATAAAACCGTTGAAGTAACCGAACGGATTGTAAGAGTTCCAGCCACCCCAATCGCCAAAGGCGCCACGGCCCAAATTGGCCATAAGATAAATACCGAACACGCTGCCGTTACCCATCCCCACTACCATGCCTACCACCAGGCTAAGTATCAGGGATTTTCTCACCATGCTGACCGACTTCGCCATATCTCTCTCCGCCCTTGGACTTGAATTAAATGTTCGCAAAGCGCCCAAACCAGGGGGCTTGCCGTTAATTTGTATAATCTACATCAGGTCGCGTTATAATTTCAACACCTGATATGAAAGAAATTGTCGTTTATTTAATCGCGGCCATCGCCGGGCTGACCATACTGGGGTATTCGGTGCATATGCTGATCGGCGGGCTGGTCAGCAGGGCCACAGAATACACGGTTATTACTCTTACCGTCCTGGTAGGCGTGGTTGTGCTTGGCTTTCTCGCCTGGGATGTGGTGAAGAGGCGGGTGAGGAGTGAGGAGTAAAGCAGATTTACCCTCACCCCTAACTCCTCACCCCTCACAGCTACTTGTAAACCGTCAAGGCCTCTCGCACCTCTTTGAAGGTCGCGGCATCTTGAAACTGTCCGCGGTGGAAGATGAATTGCCTCGGTTGGCCCAAGACATCCTTGCCGGAAAGCCCGATGGACTTGCCTTGGGTATCGCTGTAATAACGGACGTCTTTGACCAGGTGCACTCTCTCGCCGTTGCGCAACTCCAGGCGCACCTGCTCGCGACTGATTTCGATCGCCACCGGGGAGGTGGGCAGCCACATGAGGCGGGTTTTAAGAATACGGTTGGCGCCCGCGATGAAGAAAAACGAGGCCATAAAAAAAAGGATATAAGCTACGGACGGGTTCTCGCCATACCCCAGTTTGAGACCGAGCAGACCGAGCACGACGACGGTGGGTACATATAACAGCAAATCCCACAGCACTCCCTGCCGGTCCTGCCGCAGGACGTAGCGAGTGACGCCGCTCATTGATTCGCGGTTACCGCGGGGAGCACGCGGCTGAGCTGCGCCTCGAGTTCGCCGTACATGACCCGTCCGGCCTGTACATAACGCACCGTCTGTTTTTGATCTATCACGTAGGTCCAGGGGTCGCCCATTATGCCGAAGGCCTTGAAGGCCTGCGGGTTTTGGTACTGGTCTATGTGCATAAACAGCACCCGTGACTCATACTTGTTCATCATGGCCTTGAGCATCTGGAGCTGCTGATCACAGGGCGTGCAGTGACCGGGGGTGGCAAAGGCGAGCACGATAGGCTTGCCGGTCTTGAGCGCCTGATCGAGCGAGTATTGATACATGCGCGCGTCGGGATAGCGGTAGGTGGTGATCTTGCTGAAGTCGCCGCCCACGTCGGCCAGGGTCTTGGTGGCGATCGGCGGGACCTGCATGCCGACGCCCACCCTCGGCCCAAAGTCGCAGGCCGTCAAAAGAACTACGAAGCAGAGCGTGAAGGCTCCGTAGCGCGCGCGCATCATGGCTTTGCGTCCTGCGGCTCGCTCCAGCCGCGCGCGGTGCGGAACAGGTTGTAGGCCCAGATGAGGTTGGAGAGCAGCACCAGGCTGCCGAACATCCCCACCGCGATCATAAACGGCCGCACGATTTTATTGACCTCGTTAATGTCCATGGTTTCGCTGGCCAGACCGCCCAAACTCCCCGCCATGACAAAGGACAGTACCATGCCGAGCAGACCGAAGTTGTGGACCCAAAAATGAATGTTGACCAGGCGCAGGCTATAGATGTTGCGCCGGACGATGCGCGGCACGATGTAATACACCGCCGCGAATATCGCCATCTCGACCCAGCCCAGCAGATTGAGGTGGCCGTGGCCGAGCATGATGAGATGGGCGTGCGGCCTATGGTTGATGAAGTCGCGCAGTTTGGGGAGCATGCCGACCACTACGCCCCAGGAGAAGCCGATGATGCTGTAAATCACGCAGGCCGCAATAAACCATAAAATGTAACGGCGGTACTGTGTGTCCTGGCCGAAATTCTCATTCACGGGGAGGGCGCCTTTTTTGTCGCGTCTCCCTGTTGTCCGGGGGGTTTGGTGCGGATGTCCTGGTATTTATCCTTCCAGCCTTCAGGGGCCCACATCTTGACCATGCTGTCTATGAATCCTGAGCTTTCCGGCGGCGGCTCGCGCGCCATAGACGAACCTTGTTCCGCCTTGAGTTCGGAGAGAAACATGGCGATGTCGTGGATGTCTGCGGACGGAAGGGCAGTAGTGTAGCCCGCTTCTCTGCCGGGTGCGTGATCCACGGTCGTCATTCCATAAGTCAACTCCGGCCGCCTCAGGAAATTCTCTATCCACTCCGCGCTGCGGCGCGAACCGATACCGTCCAGCACGATGCCGTTGTTGGTGCCGTTGCGCATCGCGCGGTGGCAGGCGGTGCAATTGGCTTCGCGGAATAATTTTGAGCCGCGCAGGCCTTCCGCGGTGGAATCAAAGGAGCTGCGTGAGGTGAACATCGGCTCCTTCATGTGGCTGCGCACGGTCTCGAGCACGATGTAGCCGATCACCGCCAACACCAGAAACGCACCAAATACGGCAAACAGCACGCGTTCGCCGGGTTTGAGGGATTGTTTAGGCTTCGTCGTAGGCAGTGTCACGGTCAACCTTGCACATCGGCAGGTAGAAAAAACAAAAGGGCGGGGATGTTTCCCCCGCCCTCAGTGGGACTTGCGTCCCGACAACAAGTTCAACTCAACTGTAAGACGCTTTCAGTGGTTACTCGTGCGCGGCGGCGCCGGCGGTATGCGGCGGTATTTGGTGAGGCTGACGCGAATTTCCCATGGAAATAGGCGGCGCGCTGGTCAGGTAGGCGGCGACATTGTAAATGTCTTCATCCTTGAGCTTGCTCGCCACGGCGCGCATCTGCGCCAGCGGGTCGTTAGCGCGGCTACCATCCTTCCATTTCTTCAACTGATTTACCAGATAGACGTAACGCTGTCCGCCGATGACGGGGTAGATCGGCAGGGCGCCGCGCCCGTTGAACTGGTGGCAGCTGCTGCAGGCCGGTACGCCTTGGGCCGGGATACCATAGAGCACGATGCCCTTTCCGAGATGACGCTCACCGACAGGTACGGTGCCGGCCGTCTTGATCTCGTCCAGATTGGAGGCCGAGGCGAGCGCATCGTGATGCACGCTGGACTCATAGGCGGCGATGTCGGCCTTGTCCTGATCGGAGAGGGCCCTGGCGACGCCGTTCATGACACCCATGGTGGTGTCGGTCCGGAGGTCTGCGGCGAACTCATAGAGCTGCTTTCTGATGTAAGTAAAGCCTTGGCCGGCCAACCGGGGGGTACCCATATTGTCATCGCCCAGACCTTGTTCGCCGTGGCAGGACATGCACGGCGGGGCCTCGCCTTTCCCTTCGTTGAAGATCTTTTTCCCGGCCTCGAAATTACCGACCAGCCTGAGCGCCTCGCCCGGCATGGACATAGGAGGCGGAGTGGCGGGGGCTACGACCTCCGGTGGGGTGGGGGTTGCCATGGCCTCCGGATTTTCCGCTGGGACGGGGGGGGCTACTACCGCCGGAGCGGGCGCAATTTCCCCCGCCGGGGCCGAACCGGCGGATTCCGGGGCTGCCGGTGCTTGCTCAACGGCCGGGGCAGACGTGACGCCCGGATCTTCTGACCAAGCCTGATTTGCCGCGACCAAGGCCAAGGCCGCAAGCGATGCCTTAATTAACCGACGCATAATGAAACCTTCCTCCATATCACGATTATTATAAAAAGCTTCTCCGCAGAGACCTGAGACCTGCCGCACGCTTACCGGGCCTTAGCCCATCGGCGGCGCTAGGCTGGGCAGATTTACTTAGAGGAGTTTTTCTTGGCGGCCGTCTTATAACCAGTAAAGAGGATGACGAGTACGACTGCTATAATAATACCGTACAAGCTCAACACGTCACCCGTGCTGTATTCCACGGTGTCTTTGGCCAAATCAACAGATAAGTCGAACAAGCTACACCTCCCTCTATGCGCCCCATCGGGCTTGCCATGGCTGGTAATTCAGAGTCTATAGCTTGGCATTATGCCATGAGATTTTGGCGACATGCAAGAAGCCCGCAGACAAGAATCCGTATGTCTGCGTTACCGGGCAGGAATAGAGTATTATTCAATCTTAGATCCAGCTAAACCGACTTAGCCATTGCCTAATCATCACAGCGGCTATCTGGAAAGCAAACCCTCACGATCAACTATACTCGGATGGATATTAGAGATTTCGTCGTCGTCATCATCCTGTTCATCTTTGCCGACATCGTTTTTTATGTCGTGGTGATGAAGGGTCTGATGGTCAAAAGCATTGTCAGCAAGAGTCCGGCCGAGGAGCGGCGCGACAATCCCCGCCAGGAAGGCCCGGCCTACACGGTCGAGCTGCGCCATGCGGCGCCCGCGCGGCTGGAGAGGCCCATCAGCCTGTTCTCGGTGGGCGGCCAGGCGGGCGCGGCTGAAACCGTGCAGGATTTAGGCGTGGTGATGCGTCAGGAGTTGGCGTACCTCAGCGTGCAGAACTTCCGCTTTATCCCGCCGCACGACCTGATGGTGGGCGAACCCGCGCGGCTGGAGCTTCAGCTTACCCAGAATATCGTCGAGCCGATCACCCGGGCGATCAATCACGCCTCCCCCGCCAAACTCACCACCCTGAAGATCGGCGCGCACCTGATCGCCGGGCTGCGCGGCGACGGCTTTCGGATCACCCCGGTCACCCACGAGGAGCAGGGGCTTGGCGTTCAGCCCACGCTGCAATGGGTGTGGAACATGCTGCCTCTTAAGGCCGGCGATAGGAGTCTCGATCTTGACCTCACTTTACGGCTCAAGATCCCAAGCGGTGAGGAAACGAGGGTTTATTCCTGGCCGGAGTGTAAGGTCAGGGTCGAGCCCAATGTCTATTTTGTCGCCAAAACCTTTATAAAAGATCACTGGAAGGCGTTATTCGCAGTTACGGCCTTGCTGGCGGCGGGCTTCTATGTCTGGCTGCGCGGGTAATTGTCTCTTTTGGTGTGTGAGGAGTGAGGCGTAAGGCGTAAAATGCTGTTCCCCTTACTCCTCACCCCTCACGCCTCACACCTTACTGCATAGCCCCTACGTGCAACACCAACCCCTCCACATCCTCCGCACCGTGTTCGGCTACCAGCACTTTCGCACGCCGCAGGACGAGGTCATCCGCGCCCTCTTGGCGGGTAGCGACGCGCTGGTGCTCATGCCCACCGGCGGCGGCAAGTCGCTCTGTTTCCAGATTCCGTC
>JAMDBH010000008.1 GCA_023487615.1 Gammaproteobacteria bacterium | reverse complement strand
GCCGTACAAGAGGGAAATGGCAACTTACATGCCAATCCATATTGTTTAATAAAATCATAATGTTATTTTTTAAGAAGCCCGGGAGGGTTGTAAAAATTACGGGTCGTCCGTGCAAATTATTCAAGCAGACATCCTGCTATTCCCCCAGCAGTTCGCCGACAGGCTTTAAATCTTCCACATGGTCGCATACGGCCTTGATGGCCATGAGGATGGGTATGCCTAGCAATAAACCCCACACCCCCCACAACCAACCCCAAAACAGCACGCCTGCGAAAATCACCACTGCGTTCATCTGGCTTGCCCGGCTGGTAAGCCATGGCGTCAGCCAGAAACCTTCGAGACTGGTGATGACCAGCGCGATGCCGGAGACCAGGAACGCCATGCCTATTGTTCCGAATTGGAGAAAAGCGACCAGTGCCGTGCCAATGGTAAAGATTACCGCACCGAGATAGGGGATAGTATTTAATATCGCGGCGGCGATCCCCCAAACCGCGGCATGTTCCACGCCGAGCCAGAGAAACGCGAGCCAGGTCGCCACCCCCACCAAAAAACTGGTGAATAGCTGTACCAGCAGATAACGTTGAATCTGGCCGGTGATTTCATCCAATACTTGGATGGTGATTTTTTTCTTGCTAAAGGTGGGGCCGCTGATCCTGACCAGCTTGCGCCGGAAACTGTCGCCTGAAACCATCAGAAAATACGCGAGAAACAATACTATGATGACCTGACCGGCAAACCCGACCGCACCCATCGTTCCCGCCCAAAGATAGTCTTGGATATTAAACTTGGGTTTTTCGATTTGTACACGGGTCACCCCCCGCGGAGGAGTGGAAGACGGTGTTGGTGTATCGCTCACCGCCTTCTCCAGCTCGGTGGTGGCTTTTTGCACTTTCTCGATTGCGCTTTCGGATGTCCCCCGTTCCCTGCGCAGTGTCTGGCGGAACTTCTGCGCCGCTTCAGGTAATGTTTCTATCGTTGCGGCGGCATCGTCGCTGAGTGAGTAGGCCAGAGAGCTTACTCCGCCCACGATACCCATCAACAACACTGCGGCTCCGATGGCACGGGGAATTTTCCATTTTTGCATCAAGGTGACGAGGGGGGAAAGCGCATAGCTGATAATCACGCCAAACATCAGCGGGATGAAAAACGCACGGGCCCAATACAGCGCGAAGATGACTGCAACCACCGTGAGCAGCGCGAGCGAAAGGCTGTGCACGTCAACCGGCGTGCGGACAGTGGGCTGCTGTGTAGCGTCCGGCGTGGCTGTCCCCTGGCTGGCCAGGGATTCTCCAGCGTGATTTTCTGCGCCGTCCTGTGGTTCAGGATTCATGGGTGCAGCAGATGAAATAGCAGTGGTGTTCATGGCGCCTTGTCCTAGGCAGAGTAGCGTGGATTAGGGAAGTGTAAACCCACCAATGCTGGGGTCAAGCCTGCTCCATGGCCCATCATGCGGTTATATGGCCAAAGCCGATTGAGTGTTTGTTTAGTTCATAAAGAAATAAACAATCACCAACACAATCACCGGAACGCCTAGCAGCCATGCAATCAGATATTTACCCACGACATTTCTCCTTCATGAAATTACTCTATGAAAACACTGCCTGGGTTAGTCAACCATCAGGATCAGCCAATCCACTTCGATTTCGCGGATGACTCAGCCCCAGCGATCACTTACCAGTGGTCAAATAATAGCGCCCCCTGCTGGACATGATGTCCAGCAGGGGGCGCTACCAGCAGATTTAGTGTTGTTACTTAAGCCGCATGTCATTCTTAACGGATGTCACACCCTTGACCTTGCGCGCAACCTCAGCCGCCTTGTTAATGTCCGCCTTGTCATGGACGAAGCCGCTTAATTGAACCACGCCTTTGAAGGTTTCGACGTTGATCTCGGCCGACTTCAGGGAGGGCTCATCGAGAATTGCCGCCTTTACTTTGGCGGTAATGATGGAGTCGTCAATATACTCTCCGGTACCTTCATGTTGTGCCGTTGAGGCGCAACCGAGCATAGAAGCCAGCAGAATGACAAAGAAGAAAGCAGAAACATTTTTAAGTTGATTCATGGCGAAACCCTCCAAATATTAATTAGACAAATACCCTTCGATGCTGAAAACATCAAGGGTTCCTGCGACACAGTTTGTCGCGTTGTTACGTTCGAAGCTCACCCCCGCCCTTTGCTTTTCGACGGGTAGCCGCCGCCGGAAAGAAAAATAGAATTGGCAGGTTATATTCGGCCCAGCAGAAACAGAATCAAAACTATCACCAGCACCAGTCCAAGAGCGCCACTGGGGCCATAACCCCATGACCTGCTGTGAGGCCAGGTGGGAATCGCACCAAGCAACATCAGAATCAAAACTATCAACAATATCGTTCCTAATGACATCTTATTTCTCCTATGTCTCGTGCGTCAGGAAATGGGTCCTCACGGTCTGTGACAGTAAAGTCAGTTCGCCGCTTTCGGCGTGTTCATAACCTCAACGTTGTCCGGTACGGGTGGTGGCACTGGCGGAATATGGTAGATCCCCGCCTGGGATTCCACATACTCTTCGATTTGCTCGTCGGTGAGAGCGAGCAGTCTGTCTTTGTTCATCCATGCATCTCGTACATGGCTCATAATTTCGTTGTAGAACTCAGGATCCCATTGCTTCTCCTTCCCGACGATGAGTATCGGACTGATGCGGAGATGGAGTGCCTTATAAATACGATTGAGATTGTCTGCGGCGAGTTGCTCATGGCCGCCATAATCACCTACAGTGCTTGCATCTACGAGATATTCGTTTAGGTCCATACTTGCTTCTCCTGGCCTGTTGAAAATGTGAGACTGCCCCGAACCATTAAGTGTGTTGGTACCGGACAACGTTGAGGTTATGAACACAGTGCTCTCTTCTTAAGGTTTCAATCCCATGGCAACGCGCTTGCGCGGGTCCCCCTGCTAGGACTGCTTGCCCACAACCAACAGTAGCGCGCCCGCTACGATGGCCCCTACGCCGGCCCAGACCGGGACGTTGACCGTCTCCTTCTCCTGAACCGACATCTCAAGCGGACCCACTTTGACGTCGTGAGTCTCCTTGGTGTAAGTGAAGCTGCCATACGCCAGCCCCAGGGCGCCGGCCACGATCAGCACGATTGCTGCGATTTTGACTGCATTCATCTTAATCTTCTCCTGAAGTGATACTTCTGAATCCTCGCCGAATAGAACCCTTCCCGGGTTGCTACAGGGGCCTTCGACCTTGAATGACACGAATCAGAATTACCACGATCGCGATGACCAGGAGAGCGTGAATGAATCCGCCCATGGTGTACGAGGAGAGCAAACCCACCAGCCACAGGACAATCAAGATGACTACAAGTGTCTCGAGCATTTTTTGCCGCCGGGTAAGAAGCCGCGACGATTATACTGCTTGCCTTCTACGCATCGCAGCGAAGCCCACGATAACCAGGAGCGCGGCAAACATGACCATCGCCCACTCGGAGAGCGTAGGGATGGCTCCGGTGCCGCCGCCCACGAATCCGGCGCAAGTGGGGACAGTAATGGTGTTTGCATCTGTCGTGACTGTTCCGCTAAATGCCAGAGCTCTTCCAGTCAAGTTTGCAAAATGTCCTAGCGTGATACCAGCGTTATCAAGGATATTTCCCACGAACGTAGGTGTAGGTGATAGTGCGGCGTTTGCTCCAAGCGTCGTGGCGCCGACGGGGGCCCAAAATACATCGGAAGCGCAGGCCCCGCCTGCCAGGGTAACGAGGGAATTGTCTCCTGTGTTAAGCGCCCCACCGGGCCTGAAGATGTAAACGCCGGCGCCACTGAGGGTCACGGTCGTGCCTAGAGTTACATTCATTGCGCCGCCGCTGAAATAACAACCGGGGGGGATGGTTCCGGGCGGATTAGCCCCGATAATTACCGAGTCTAGAGCAATTGCACCCGCGCCGAGAAATGTACAGGCTTGAAGATTCAGATCCGCCAAGGCGGCGAGTAGATCCACCCCTGTTGCAGGAGGACAAGGTACAACAGTTGTGCCGGTAACTGTCAGAGGGGGTGTTACTGGCGCCGTGGTATAACAAACTGCGGGTAAACCAGCAGTTCCATTGATAATGGTTTGCGGCGCGGTGTTGGAGTTGGTGAAGGTGCTGGAAACGATACCGTACGTGCTGGTCGTTCCAAGGCTTGGCGCGGTCGCGGCATGTGCCAGGGGAGGGCCGTAAAGAAGCGCGACCAACCCCATGTTTACCAGAAAAATCAAATAGTTGTGCTTCATTGTGAACCTCCCCTCGAAGAGAAATTGATCGCGAAATACGCAACCCCGTTGCTGAATGATAAGGCTGTTCAGCTATCGGTTATCCGTCGCCCGCGATAGAGCCTAAATTAAGTACACTCGTCCCGCGGCGAGAGTTTGTCAAGTGGGCGAAACCTTAAGCAGCTTAGTCTAACAACCCCTGTGCAGTATGTGCGTTAACGCACATACTGCGACCCTGCCTGATGCAGGGGTTCCCTGCAATCAACCCGCTACGAAAACCCAGGTTGTATATGTGTAGGGCCGAATTCATTCGGCCAGAGAGTTTCCTTAAAAAATCTCGTCTGACCCGGATTGAAAAGAATGGCTCAACCCTGAGTTGAGGGGAGTTTATGGTATACCGTTTCCCAGGGGATCAAATCCCATATGATTTCTCCTTCACGATAAGAATCTATATACAAGAGACGGCTGGCGAGGCGGCCGCATGGGATGCAGACCGACTCGCGCGCGCCTGTTTATTACTGCTTGCTATTTTCCGACCTGGCTGCCTATGACGCCACCGACCGCCGCACCGCCGACCGTTCCGATGGCGCTGCCGCCTGTAAGCACGGCACCCCCGACGGCCCCGGCCCCGGCCCCGATCGCGGTGTTCTTGTCTCGCGTCGTCATTCCCTCACAACCGCCCAAGCCGAGCAGTACTGCCACGGCAACCGTACTGACTGCACATCTTTGCATCGTTTTCATTGGAATACCTCTGTGTTAAACATCGGGTTATACGGAGTCGCACCCGGTCGAGTGCGGCTTACTAGTTGACGTATGGCGCATTCGCCTCGGTCATACAACGGTCCTTGGCATCGCTGATATTTATGTGGTGACACGGGAATAATGCATAGTCGAAAGCTGACGCTACGCGCACTTTGACGGGCTATAAGTCTTTGTTGAGCTTTTCAAAGCTATTGATCTGTTTCTCGGCTTCGTCCTTGGTGATGCCATAGACTTCCTGAATCTTGCCCGCCAACTGATCGCGCTTCCCGGCAATCACGTCGAGGTGATCGTCGGTAAGCTTGCCCCACCGTGTTTTCACCTTACCCTTGAACTGCTTCCAGTTACCTTCAACGATATCCCAATTCATATCTCCATCTCCTGTCATGTGTAACTCACTCAATGGGCGGAATTGCCGATCGAGCTTTCTATTCCAGCCGGTGTCCCCGCTCTGTGCATCTTTCCAACGTCAACTCCGGCGGATTCCAGCTACGCAGTCGCGGCGAGGCACGTTGCGATAACTACGTGGGTTAATTTCTAGAACCTCCTATTGGAAGTGGCACCCTAGTCGCAAAACCAAACGCAGTCGGTGCGGTAACGTACATAAGGCTACGGTTCGTCACAGTGAGGGCATGAGAACCGCGATCGGATAAAAAAGGTGCGGCGAACCGCACCCAAGGAGAGAACTGTCTAGACGCTGCTCACTTCCTTGTGGGTATAAGGAGGTTGCGCTGAATCCGCTGGCGGGTCTGTACGCTGGCGTACATAGCGCGGTTATCCTGCAAGCGTCAACCGCGTCCAGTGGCGTCCAGAGCGTCTGTGCGGTGTGGTACATAGTGGATACAAATCGGCTATACTGCACTGCGGTGGCTAATCCGCTTAGGCAGATCTTTGGCGTCGTACAATCTTGAAGGGTTGGAGATTAGAGGTTGGATATGACCGACCCGCATAGTCCAAATCAAAATCATCTTGTCGCTGCGCTGCCCACGGCCGAATTCGAGCGCCTGGCCCCCCATCTGGAGCTGGTCGCAATGCGGCTCGGTGAAGTCCTCTACGAGTCCGGCGGCAAGTTGTCACATGTCTATTTTCCCACGACTGCCATCGTGTCTCTGCAGTACATCCTGGAGAGTGGTGCATCGGCCGAAATCGCGGGCGTGGGTAATGAGGGTATGCTCGGTATTTCGCTTTTCATGGGGGGCGAAACCACGCCCAGTCGGGCTGTCGTGCAGACTGCTGGCTACGGCTACCGGCTGAAGGCGCACTTAATGATGCAGGAATTCAATCGCGCCGGGCTGATGATGCGCTTGTTGCTGCGTTACACCCAGGCGCTGATTACGCATATGGCGCAGACCGCGGTGTGCAATCGGCATCATTCGGTGGAGCAGCAACTATGCCGCTGGCTGTTGTTAACCCTCGATCGCTTACCCTCGAATGAGCTGACCATGACGCAGGAATTGATTGCCAGCATGCTCGGCGTGCGCCGTGAAGGCATCACCGAGGCCGCCGGGCATTTGCAGCAAGCGGGGTGTATTCGCTACCGCCGCGGCCACATCGCCGTCCTCGACCGGCCGGGTCTGGAGTCCCGCGTGTGCGAGTGTTACGCCGTAGTCAAGAAAGAATTCGTTCGCCTGCTCTGTGATGTACAGAACCGCCAAGGCATTTAAAACGGCCTTATGTGTGCCAGCGCACAGAGAGCCGTGAGGATGAGGTGGATGATAGCCATGAAACCAGGGCGTAGCCGCTCGAAGCGCCGCTCGCTAGACGCCGACCGCTCCAATGGATCACGGACTGAGTGTATCCCGCAGCACCCTCAAACAAAAATATACGTTTATGTCCGGCAGCATTGGAGTATAAGTAGTAGACTAAGCATAAGCTAGTTTTTCTGTGCCTTTCTCGCGACCCCGTCCGCGTGATCCGCCTCCAGATCATTTCACGCTTTACACAGAGGTCGGCCATGTCCGAAAAACACAGCGATTCAGCCACGCTCAGCAGCGGCGCCGGCACGGCGGCTGGCCTCACCGAGGTCCGGCGCCAAGCGGCATTGCTTAAAACCGGGGCGTTACAGAACGCGATTCTCAACAGTGCCAACTTTTCGATTATTGCCACCGACGAGAAAGGCATCATTCAATTATTCAATGTCGGCGCCGAGCGCATGCTGGGCTATATGGCCGCCGAAGTCGTGAACAAGATCAACCCCAGCGACATTCATGATCCGCAG
>JAMDBH010000057.1:3201-7212 GCA_023487615.1 Gammaproteobacteria bacterium | reverse complement strand
CGTGAGCAAACCATAATCCGTGTACACGCGTACGGTGCGAGCGTGGTAGTTGCCGGTGCCGATTGGATGAGCCGCAATTTCTACAGGCGCGTGGAGACCTGCTTTCCGGTCGAGGACGGCCGCCTGCAGGCGCGGCTGCTGAACGACGGGCTGCTGCCGTATCTCGCCGACAATACCCAGACCTGGCTGATGCAGAGTGATGGAACGTATAAGCGTCTCAAGCCGGGCAATCAAAAACCCCGTTCGGCTCAGCAGTTTCTCTTGCAGGAGTTGGCAGAGTAAAAGTTAAATATGCGACTAATAGCTCACCGCAGAGGACGCAGAGGTGTTGTGGGTTTGAAATAACGCATATTCTCCGCGACCTCTGCGGTTATATTTTGTCGTACTTACACAATTCTTAATCTGATCTTCGCAGCTTTCAAGTATTTTATTTCCTGAGCCAGATCGGCTTGGGTGAGCGGGTGTTTGTTGAGCCAGCCGCGGGGAAATTTGATATGCACGACATCTCCCTTCGCTGTAATGGAAAATTTCGGCAGGGGTTGGCGGCTGCGGCTGCGGTTTAACAGCGCCGCGAGCCTCAGTAAGATGCATAAACGTTTCGCCGCTCTCGCCCGCTCCGCCTGCAGATCCGTAAATACGGCAAACGGGAATTTGTTGCGCTGGCCGAGAATAAGCGTGGCCAGAAGCTGCTGTTCCTGGCGCGAAAAACCGGGCATATCGGAGTGCTCGACCAGGTAGGCGCCATGTTTGTGATACTGGCTATGCGAGATGGCGAGCCCGATCTCATGCAGCCGTGCGCTCCAGCCGAGCATGGGTTGGTAGGAGTCGAGTTTCCATTGTGGGAGTTGCTTCAGGCAGCGCAAGGCTGTCTGCTCGGTACGCTTGGCCTGGTCGGTGTCTACGTGATACTGGATACTGAGCCGCGCAACGCTGCGGTCGCGGATATCCTTGTGACGGATGCGGCCGAGCAGATCATAGAGCAGTCCTTCGCGCAAGGCTCCGCCGGTGGCGTGCATCTGCTCTATGTCGAGACTCTCAAACACGGCGAGCAGAATGGCCACGCCGCCCGGTAAGACGGGCGCGCGGTCGCTGCGTAGTCCGGTGAGCTGAAGACGATTTACATGCCCGGCGGCGAGCAGGTGCTTGCGTAGTTTTTTCAGGCCGGAGCGGGTGATGCCGTCCCGGCTCCAGCGATTGGCTGCAATGATTTCCTGAATGGCGTTGATGGTGCCCGAGGAACCGATACAGTTTGTCCAGCCGATGCTGCGATAGTGCCTGGTGAGGTTCTGTAATTCTTGTTGCGCGGCGATTTCGGCGCGCCGCATCGAGGCCGCGGTGATAACGCCGCCGGGAAAGTGGCTGAGACTGCTCGTCACGCAGCCCATTTGCAGGCTTTCCATGTGCAGGGGCTCGAAACGCTCTCCGATGATGAGTTCGGTGCTGCCTCCGCCGATGTCCACCACCAAACGTTTCCCGGCGTCGTCGGCGAGACTGTGCGCGACGCCGAGATAGATGAGCCGCGCCTCTTCCCGTCCGCCGATGATCTCGCTAGGATGTCCTAACGCTTGTTGGGCGCGATGCAAAAATGACTCCCGGGCGCGATAGCGGCGATGCGTTGGCCGAAACGTTTCAGGCAGTCGAGCGCGCGTCTTTGAGCCTGCGCCGTGAGGCGGTTGTTTTTATCGAGGCCCGCAGCGATCCGTGTGGTTTCACGCAGCCGATCGAGGATGTACAGTTTGCCGCGGGTGATGCGAGCGATAACCAGGTGAAAGCTGTTGGAGCCGAGATCCACGGCAGCGATGATCTCCGGGGGTGGCGGGGTGATTTTTTTGGCCAAAGCGCTCACTTAGTTGCTATTATCATAAAGGTAGCTACTATACATTGAAAAAGTTACAAAATACCCATGTCATCCTTATTCGATTTTGACCGGCAAGAAGAGCGTTATGCGGTGATGGGTAATCCGGTGGCGCACAGCAAGTCGCCGCTGATCCACGCCGCCTTTGCGCGCCAGTTTGGGTTAAAGATCATCTATACCGCCATCCAGGTGGATGCCGGCGGTTTCCCCCAGGCGGTGGGCAATTTTCAGGCCGCCGGCGGAAAGGGTTTGAATATCACTCTGCCCTTCAAGCGCGAGGCGTGGCTGCTGTCGGATGTGCGTACTTCACGGGCCGAACTGGCCGGCGCGGTGAATACCCTGAGTCTCAAGCCCGACAGCAGCCGCCACGGGGATAATACCGACGGCATCGGTCTCGTGCGGGATATCATACAGAATCACGCTGGCCGTATTAGCGGGCAACGTGTCCTGCTGTTGGGGGCGGGTGGCGCGGTGCGGGGAGTGTTAGGACCGTTGCTGGAAGAAAAACCTGCGCAGTTGACTATTGTTAACCGTGATGTGGAAAAGGCGCGGGAGCTCGCGACGGTGTTTGCCGGGATGGCCAAGATAGAAGTCTGCGCCTATCCGGCACTGACGGGACGAGAGTTTGATCTCATCATTAACGGTACCTCGGCAAGCTTGAGTGGCGAACTACCCCCTATCCCTAACGGGATTGTGGCGAAGGACGGTTGGTGTTACGACATGATGTATGCGGTCACGCCCACGGTCTTTGTGCGCTGGGGCGAGGAGCAGGGCGCAATTAAGTCGCTCGATGGGCTGGGCATGCTGGTGGAGCAGGCGGCCGAGTCGTTTTTTGTCTGGCACGGAGTGCATCCAGAGACTTTGCCAGTAATTCAAGATTTGCGACAGAAACTTAAGCAATAAGGTGCGAGCCATGATTATCGGCGTGCCGAAAGAGATCAAGGACGGTGAGTACCGTGTCGGCCTAGTGCCCGCCGGGGTCAAGGCCTTGCGTGATGCGGGTGGCACGGTGTTGATCGAGCGTGAGGCAGGGGCGGGAAGCGGCATCAAGGATCAGGAGTACGCCGCCGCGGGCGCCGAGATGGCGGCGGAGGCATCCGAAATCTGGGAACGCGCGCAACTGATCGTCAAGGTCAAGGAGCCGATCGAGCCGGAGTACGATCTGCTGCGCGAGGGACAGGTTTTGTTCACCTATTTGCATCTGGCGCCAGCCGCTGAATTGACGCGCCTATTACTGCAAAAAAAAGTGACGGGGATCGCCTATGAAACAATCACCAACGCCCTGGGTGAACTGCCCTTACTTACACCCATGAGCGAGATCGCCGGCCGCATGTCCATACAGGTCGGCGCCACCTACCTCGAACGGACCTACGGCGGACGCGGTGTATTGCTGAGCGGCGTGCCGGGTGTACTGCCGGCCAAGGTCGTCATCATCGGCGGCGGCGTGGTGGGCAAGAACGCGGCCAGGATGGCCGTGGGGCTCGGTGCGCAGGTGACGATCATTGATATCAGGCTGGAGCATCTGCGTCACCTGGATGATCTCTTTCAGGGTGGCGTCCGTACCCTTGTTTCCAACAGCTACAACATTTGGAACGCCATTGAGAACGCCGATGTGGTGATTGGCGCGGTGTTGATCCCGGGCGCCTCTGCGCCCAAACTCATCACGCGCGAGATGCTCTCCTCCATGCACAAAGGCGCGGTGATCGTGGATGTCTCGGTGGACCAGGGCGGTTGCGTGGAGACTTCGCACCCGACGACGCACAGTCACCCCACTTTCGTGGTGGATGATGTGGTGCACTATGGTGTCGCCAATATGCCCGGCGCCGTGCCGCGTACCGCGACCTTCGCATTGACCAACGCCACCTTGCCCTATGTGCTCAGGTTGGCCACGCAAGGTTTTAAAAACGCGATAAACGCCGATGCCGGTCTCAAGGCAGGCGTGAATACCTATCAAGGTCATGTTACTTACCAGGCCGTTGCAATGGCGCAGGGTCTCACGTATACGCCGCTTGAAAAAGTGATTTAATCCCACTCCAATGGCGGCTCATCCAGCAGCGCGGCCTGTTCGCAGCGTGGGCACTTGGCCTGGCGATCACCAGCGCGGTCTTCGGCTCGCTCGGCCAGCAGGTCGGGCCGATGGCCGGCAACGCGCAGTT
>JAMDBH010000057.1:0-3191 GCA_023487615.1 Gammaproteobacteria bacterium | reverse complement strand
GCCGCGCGGCCTGGTCACGCAATGCGAGGATCCGTTCTTGCCAGTAACGCTGCGTGTTAAACCAGGGGAAATTAAGCGGGAAGCTCGGATCCTGCCAGCGCCGCGCGAGCCAGGCGGAGTAGTGAATCATGCGCAGGGTGCGCAGCGGTTCGATGATCTGTAGCTCACGCGGGTCGAAGTTGTGAAAATCGCAATAGCCCTCGAGAATGTCTGTGAGTTGGATCGTCTGTTCGGCGCGTTCTCCGGAGAGCAACATCCAGATATCCTGCACCGCCGGACCCATCCGGCAGTCGTCAAAGTCCACAAAATGCGGACCGCGGTCGGTCCATAAGATATTGCCGGGATGACAATCGCCGTGCAGGCGTATGTGTTGTATGCCTCCCGCGCGCGCGAATAGATCCGCCACCTGCTTTAACAAGCCTTCTACCAGAGTGCGATAGGCAATCTCCAAATCCGCGGGAATGAAGCCGTGTTCCAGTAAAAATCGTGCGGCGTCGTGGCCGAACTCCTGTACGGTGAGCGTGGGCCGATGACGAAAGATCTGTGTCGCTCCAATAGCATGGATGCGTCCTATAAAACGACCCACCCACTCGCGTTGCCCGGGATCTTCTAGATCAGGGCAACGCCCGCCCTGACGTGGGAATAGGGCAAAGCGGAAACCTTTATAATGAAAAAGAGTGTTTCCGTCCGTTCCCGGCAATGGAGGCACTACCGGAATTTCATGCTCGGCCAGTTGCAGCGTGTAGGCGTGCTCCTCCAGGATGGCTTCATCGGACCAGCGCCCCGGCCGGTAAAACTTCGCCACCAATGGGGCGCCGTCTTCGATAGCGACCTGATAGACGCGATTCTCATAGCTGTTGAGCGTGAGGAACGCCCCCGTGCAGCGGACTCCATAACTTTCTACGGCGTCGAGAATGACATCGGGGCTTAGGGCGTAGTAGGGTGTTTCGCTGCTCGCAACAGTCTGTTCGGACTTGTCAAGATGTTCGGTCATGGTGGACTCGTGGTAGATTATTAAGTACTTAACGGATAAAGGTAACATAATTCATGACCAATCCCTTGTTGGAATTCAGCGGCCTGCCACGGTTTTCCGTCATTCTGCCTGAGCATGTCGAGCCGGCAGTTGACGCCCTGCTTGCCGGTAATCGCGCCCGCATTGCGGCGTTGCTGGTCGCTCCCGGCATCCTGCCTCCCGCGACATTAGTACGTCCCTGTACGTCAGAGCCCACGGCGCACTACACCTGGGATAATCTGATACAACCCATTGAAGATCTGGAGGAGCGCCTGGAGCATGCATGGTCCACCGTCAGTCATCTCAACGCCGTGGTCAATTCGGAGGCGCTGCGCGCCGCCTATAACGCCTGTCTTCCCAAGCTCAGCGACTACGCGGCCGAGATGGGACAAAACGCACGCCTCTATCAGGCCTACAAAGCCATCGCCGCAGCGCCTGAATACACTGCGCTGAGCGTGGCGCAGAAAAAGATCATTGACAATGCCTTGCGTGACTTTCATCTTTCCGGCGTGGATCTCAATCCTGACGATCAGGCGCGCTACAAGGCCATCACGCAAGAGCTTTCCAAACTCGCCAGTCAATTTGAGGAGCATCTGCTGGACGCGACTCACGGCTGGACTCGCCACGTGACAGACCCGGCCGAGCTTGCCGGGCTGCCGCCCACTGCGGTCGCGCTTGCCCGGCAACGCGCGTCACAGGACAAGCTGGACGGCTGGTTGTTCACCCTGGAACTGCCTTCTTATCTGCCGGTCATGAAATATGCCGACCACCGCGCGCTGCGCCATGAGATGTACGAGGCCTATGTCACGCGCGCCAGCGAACTCGGGCCCAATGCAGGCAAGTGGGATAATGGCCCGATTATTGAAAAATTATTGCCGCTGCGTCACGAGTTGGCGCAACTGTTGGGTTTTAATAATTACGCTGAGCTGTCGCTCGCAAAAAAGATGGCCAAGAGCAGCTCCCAGGTTATGGATTTTCTCAATGACCTGGCGCGCCGCTCGAAACCGATGGCTGAGCGCGAGTTCAACGAACTTTTGGAATTCGCGCACGCCCAGGGAATAGAGGCGCTGGAGGCTTGGGACATTCCCTACTACACCGAAAAACTCAGCCAGCACAAATACGCCATCTCACAAGAGGACCTGCGGCCCTATTTTCCCGAGCCGCGGGTGCTGGAGGGTTTGTTTGCAATCTTGCAGCGTCTCTATAACCTGACGGTCCATGAAATCAAAGACGTCGAGACCTGGCATCCCGATGTGCGTTTCTATGAAATCCGCGATGGCGCTACCCAAGAAGTGCGCGGCCAATTTTATCTTGACCTGTACGCGCGTCCGCACAAGCGCGGAGGCGCGTGGATGGCCGAGTGCATCACCCGTAAGCGCACTGTGGCCGGGGTGCAGACCCCGGTCGCCTATTTGACCTGTAATTTCAGCGCACCGGTCGGCGACGATCCAGCTTTGTTCACCCACGACGAGGTGCTCACCCTGTTTCACGAGTTCGGCCACGGCCTGCATCACCTGCTCACGCGCGTGGATTATGCCGGTGTGGCCGGCATCAACGGCGTCGCGTGGGATGCAGTGGAACTGCCCAGCCAGTTCATGGAGAACTGGTGTTGGGAGCGTGAGGCGCTGGATCTGATCGCCGGACACTATCAGACCGGCGCACCGCTGCCGCAGTCCATGTTGGACAAGATGCTCGCCGCAAAAAACTTCCAGTCGGGCCTGCACATGATCCGGCAACTGGAATTCTCGCTGTTCGATTTTCGCCTCCACCTGGAGTTTGATCCTCAACAGGGTCCGCGTGTGCGCGAGTTGCTCGAGGAGGTGCGTGCGGAGGTCTCCGTCATTCGACCGCCCGCCTTCAATCGTTTTGCCAACAGCTTTTCGCATATCTTCGCCGGCGACTACGGCGCGGGCTATTACAGCTACAAATGGGCCGAAGTATTGTCCTCCGACGCCTACGCCAAGTTCGAGGAGCGCGGCATCTTTGATCGCGCCACCGGCCTGCATTTCCTGCACACCATCCTTGAGCAGGGCGGCAGCCGCGAGCCGATGGATTTGTTCGTAGAGTTTCGCGGCCGTGAACCGACCATAGATGCGCTATTGCAACACAACGGTATCGTAGCATGACTGATTTCACGCGAAGGAGCGAAAATATTGATAGACCTACATTCACCGCAGAG
>JAMDBH010000116.1 GCA_023487615.1 Gammaproteobacteria bacterium | reverse complement strand
CTGCAGGACTTTGGGCCGGGCCGCGGATATCTGCATAACGGGCCGCACGGCGGCATGGCTTCCTCCGCCATTCTGGAACCGATGATGTGGCTCTATTGGGAAACGGGCGACCAACGCTACCTGGATTTTGGGCGCTGGCTGGTGGATGAGGATTGGGAAGCGGCCGGTGGGGTCGCCATCTGCACCTCGCTTCTTTCCGGCAGAGGTGTGGCGGGCACGGCAAACGGTAAGGCCGCGGAGATGCTCATTGATTTTACCGGTTTGACGGAATTCTACCGCGCCACGGGCGACGAGCACTATCTGCAACCGGTACTCATTGCCTGGGACGACATCGTTCAGCACCATCTGTATATCACCGGATCGGCCAGCACAGGTGAGCACTTCTTCCCCGACTACCTCTTGCGGAACGACGGCCTCTTTCGCCTCGGTGAAACCTGTGTCACCATGACCTGGCTGTATCTCAACCTGAGCCTGGGGCGGCTCACCGGCGAAGCGCGCTTCTTCGACATGGCAGAACAGGCACTCTACAATCACTTGCTCGCGGCGCAGTCACCCGATGGCCGCGGCTGGGCTTACTACATGGGTCTACGCGATCATAAACGCTACCGCTGGCATACCGACCCCGATTGCTGCCCCACGCGCGGCGTGCGCGCCTTGGCACAGATGCCCCAGCACGTCTTTGGCATCACGGACGACGGCGTGGCGGTGCATTTCTACGAACCCGCTGAGGCCATGCTCACGCTGGCTTCGGGTATAAAGCTGAAGGTCACTCAGGAAGGCGAGTACCCCTTTGGCGGGAAAGTGCGTCTGCGCCTCGACCCGCAGGAGGCTGCGCGCTTCGCTCTGCGCCTGCGGGTGCCGGGTTGGTGCCGCGCCTGGCAGTTGAAGATCAACGGCGCAGTATCCGACGTGCAACCGGATGGCAAGGGCTACCTGGTCTGTGAGCGCACCTGGTCGGCGGGCGACACGGTGGAATTGGACATGGAGATGCCGGTGCACGTGGTGACGGATGTTCTCGGCAATGCCGGACGCGTGGCCGTTCTGCGCGGGCCGCTGGTCTATGCCGTAGATGCTTCGTATCTGCCGCAAGGGCGTCTGCTGGATGACATCACGCTGGTGCTGAATAAAGCGAATCCGGCCCAGGGTATACGCGTGGTCAAGGATGAGGGTTCCGGCGTGGTGCATCTGGTGGCGCCTGCGGGAGTGCTCAAGCCCGCCCCAGGTGCAGGCGCATGGCGCGAGAAAGAACGCTACCACGACCTGGCGGCTTGCGCTGGCAAAAGATCTGCTGAGGAAGTGACGCTCGTTCCTTTCTACGAAGCCGGGAACCGCGATCCAAAAGCCTATCGCGAGGTCGTCATTACCAACACCGAGGCGGCAACCAACGTGACTTACCAGGTCTGGCTGCCCTACACGTGCACGTGAGCTTTCAAGGCATCGCTAGGGGCTAACAAGAGACCCTATCCAATTCCTATTGTGCGAGACCGCCACACTCCGGGAAGAGGAGAATCAGATGGCTACAGCAGACAAACAACGTCCAAACGTATTATGCTTCGTCACCGACCAGCACCGCGCGGATCACATCGGCTGCGCGGGTAACGCGCTCATCCAAACGCCGAACCTGGACCGGCTGGCCGAGAGTGGAGTGCGGTTTCAACGTTGTTACGTGAATAATCCTATCTGTTCTCCATCGCGTGCCACCCTCTGGACGGGGTTGAGCGTACGCGGCCACCGCATGCGCGCCAACGGCATGTCGCTTGACCCGCGCCTTCCCACGATTGGCTCTGCGCTGACGACGGCGGGTTATCGTACCCATGGGGTGGGAAAATTCCATCTGACTCCTTTCGTCACCCGGAACGGCGCAGACCCGGCCAAATTGAACCCGGTAGAGTGGCCGGAGGCGAGAGAGATGTGGTTTAACGGGCGCATCGGGCAACTGCCGGTGCCCTACTACGGCCTGCAAAGCGCGCATCTAGTCTGCGGGCATGGTGATTTCTTTTGGGGCGAGTACCGGAATTGGCTCCTGCACGAGATGCCCGAAGCAGTTGCAGCCATAGAGCAGCATAAGAAAGAGAAGGGTGAAGGCTGGCAAACTACATTCAAATCCCACGTCCCGGCTGAACTGCACCACAGCCATTGGATTGCCGATCACGTCATTGACTTCCTTCGAGAGCAGAGCAATACCCAACAGCCTTTCTTCTGTTGGTGCTCCTTTCCCGATCCCCACCATCCCTATCACGCTCCCGACCCCTATTTTAGCTTGTATGATCCGGCAGAGATGCTAACACCCACGCGGCGCGAGGGGGAATTGACCGATTTGCCACCTTTTTTTGCTCGCGTCCAGACCGAGCCATACCGGGTGGTAGGAATGCCGACGCCGTTGAACCGCTGGTACGATACCACATCTACCATCATGGCCCGCACCTACGCCATGGTCAGCAACGTTGACGCCAACCTGGGCCGCGTGTTGGATGCGTTGGAAGATCTGGGACTACAGGAGAATACCATAGTCATCTATCTCTCCGATCACGGCGACATGATGGGTGATCATTGGCTGCAACAAAAAGGGCCTTTCCACTTTGACGGCTTGATCCGGGTTCCCTTCATCTGGAGTTGGCCGGGCCACATTGTGCCGGGGAGAGCTTCCGGTAACATCGTCAGTCTTTTGGATTTTGCGCCGACGATTCTCGATCTCTGCGGCGTGCCGGTCCCGGTGTATCCCGACGCGGAGAAGCCGCTGCACCCCAACGCACCCGCGCCGTGGCCCGGCCATTCGCTGCGGCCTATTCTGGAAGGTGGCGTTGGGCCTACGCGCGAAAGTGCCTTGGTGGACCACGACGACGATGCCTCCGGCTTACGGCTGCGAACGTTGGTTACCGAGCGCTATAGATTTACCTGGTACGTGGGGCAGCCGTGGGGGGAACTCTTCGACCTCCAGGAAGACCCACAGGAATTGCACAACCTGTGGGCCGAGCCCGACCGCCGTTCCTTGCGCAGCGACTTGACGGCATTGCTTCTGGATCAGGTGTGTATGAGTGACTTCAGCCTACCGCGTATGGTAAGCGGTGCTTAGGATTAGGGTATGGTAATTCGTGCGGTCACAGAAATTGTGAAGGTCGGACGCTTGGGATGAACGTTATATATGAGCCGGTGGATAAAAGAGATGGAAGCGACGACTGATCCGAAACAAGATGCCCCGCCCGCGTTTCATATCATGCTAAAGCCGCGGGGTGCGATCTGTAATCTGGATTGTGCTTACTGCTATTTTCTCTCAAAGGAGATGCTCTACCCCGGCAGCCGTTTCCGCATGGCAAACGACCTGCTGGAAGAATACACCCGCCAATACATCGCCGCCCAGCGTGTGCCGGAAGTCACCTTTGCCTGGCAAGGGGGTGAGCCCACACTGATGGGGTTGGATTTCTTCCGGTTGGCGGTGTCGCTGCAGCAGAAATACAAACGTCCGGGAATGCGCGTGCACAATGCGTTGCAAACCAACGGCACAACCCTTGATGAGACGTGGTGCGAGTTCTTCCGTGACAATGACTTCCTCCTGGGTGTCAGCCTGGATGGGCCGCGCAACCTGCACGACTTCTATCGGGTGGACAAGGGAGGCCAGCCGACCTTCGACCGGGTGATGGCCGGTATCGCGCTTCTGAAGCGGCATCACGTAGAGTTCAACATCCTGACAACCGTGCACGCGGCCAACGCCGGGCAGCCGTTGGATGTCTATCGTTTCTTGCGGGACGAGATTGGCACGCAGTTTATCCAGTTCATCCCTATTGTAGAACGAGATAACGGCACCGGTTTTCAAGAAGGCGAGAAGGTTACACCCCGCTCGGTGACGGCGCGGCAATATGGCGATTTTCTCATCGCCATATTTGACGAATGGGTACGGCGCGACGTGGGGCGCGTCTTCGTGCAGATTTTCGACGTGGCGCTCGCGGCCTGGGTAGGCCAGCGACCGGGGCTCTGCATCTTTGAGGAGACCTGCGGCAGCGCATTGGCGATGGAGCACAACGGCGATCTCTATTCGTGTGACCATTTTGTGGAACCGCGGTACAAACTGGGAAACATCCAAGAGATCCCGCTGTTGGATATGGTGGCGTCGGAGCAGCAAATGCGGTTCGGCCAGGCGAAGAAAGACACGCTGCCGCGCTATTGCCGCGAGTGCGAGGTGCGGTTCGTGTGCAACGGCGGCTGCCCTAAGGATCGTGTCATCTATACACCCGATGGGGAGCCTGGATTAAATTACCTGTGCGCCGGTTTCAAGGCTTTCTTTAACCACGTGGATAAACCTATGCGCGTCATGGCCGCAGAGCTGAAGGCCGAGCGCGCACCCGCCAACGTGATGGCTTATCTGGCAGAAGAAGAAGCGGAAGTGCAGCGCAGCTTTGCCCGCGCGCAACGCAATGACCCCTGCCCCTGTGGCAGCGGCCGCAAGTTCAAACATTGTCATGGCCGTCTCAATTAGGTTCCGCCTCAAGGCTAAATAATCATGAAGGAGCAGATATGATACCAGCAGGGCTTCGGTAATCTGAGGCGCGGCGAGGGCGGAGACAAGCGCGGCAGCCTCTTTACGCTGCACATATGCCAGGACGTCCTCTTTCTCCACGCGTCCGCCGGGGCCGCTGCCGGGCACCTGGGCGATGTCAATCCCCCGATCCAGCGCCAGCTTGCGCGCCACCGGCGAAGCCAGTACCTTCCCCGGCACAGCCGCGACTGCCTGAGCCGGAAAGGGAGACGGAGCGACGGTGGTAGAAGCCGGTACGGCAGCAGCCTGAGCGGGAGTTGCGGCGGACTCGCCCACTTGGCCGATGATGGCAATAGGGCTCCCGGCTTCCACAACCTCACCTGCAAGTCGTATGATCTTCAGGAGAACGCCGGAAGTGTATGCTTCGACCTCCAACGTCGCCTTGTCGGTCTCCACTTCCAGGAGCACGTCTCCCTGTTTGACCGCATCGCCTTCGGCCTTATGCCACACCAATATCCTGATATCTTCGGTGGTCTGCCCTAAGGAGGGCATGTTGATCTCTTCTGACATCGGTATTCATCCTAATAATTGTCTAGGGGTATGAAGGCGGCACGACCTCTCTTCTCCCCCTTTGCCCCCTCCTCTCCCCGCAGCGGGGAGAGGAGGGGGAAGCCCCGCGGGCCGCAGGCCGTGCGGGGCAGGGGGGGAGAGGTTTAGCTGTTGCGGTGAGCACCTACTTGAGCGTGGCGCGAATCGCCTTGATAATCCGCTCGACGCTCGGTACCACGTAATCTTCCATGACCGGCGCAAAAGGAATCGGGACATCGTAGCTTGCTACCCGCTGAATCGGCGCTTCCAGGTTATAGAAGCACTCGGAGGCGGCCAGCGCGGCCAGCTCGGCCCCCCAGCCTGCCGTCAGGTTATCTTCGTGGGCGGTTACCAGCCGCCCGGTTTTCACGACGGAATTTAGAATCGTCTCTTTATCCAACGGCACCAGTGTGCGCGGGTCAATCACCTCTACCTCGATGCCTTCTTGCGCCAGCGTTTCCGCGGCGACGAGAGCGCGGTAGAGCATGATGTGCGTCGCCACCACCGTCACGTGGCTTCCCGCGCGGCGTATCTTGGCCTGCCCAAAAGGAATCGTGTATTCTTCTTGCGGCACCGGGCAGGTCAGGTCAAAGCCGCCCGCCTGCTCGCGGCCTTTGGAACCATACAAAAGTTTGTGTTCAAAGATGACGACCGGGTTATCGTCCCGCACGGCGGTCTTCAACAAGCCCTTCGCATCGTAGGCATCGGACACGCAAACGACCTTCCAGCCAGGGATGTGCATGGCGAGAGTTTCCGGGCTTTGACCGTGTTGCGCCCCGCGGCGGGTCGCTCCTACCGGCGCGCGGAATACCAACGGAATCTTGAGCTTGCCGCCCGACATATAGCGAATCTTGGGCGCTTCGTTGGCAAACTCATCCATGCAGCAATAGATGAAATCGCCGTATTGCAAATCGGCGATGGGCCGCATCCCCATCATCGCCGCGCCGATGGCCGCGCCGAGAACTGCCTTTTCGCTGATCGGCGTGTCAATGATGCGCGTGTGCCCGAATTCTTCGGGCAAGCCTAGATAGACGCCGAACGCGCCCCCAAAGCCGCCCGGCACACCGATATCCTCACCGATGAGAAACACCGATTCATCGCGTCGCATCTCTTCGGCAATAGCTTCGCGTAAGGCTTCTCCGATGGTCAGCCGCCGTTCCGGTTTCGCAGCCCCTGTTTGTGGGTCCGACATCACTTCTTTTACCTTTAGTAGTTTAAGCGAAGACATCTTCCAAAGCCTCCTCAGCCGCCGGAGAGGGCGCGTTTTGAGCGAAGGTGATGGCGTCGGCAACCTCTTCATCCACCTCGCGCCGGAGCGCCGCCAGTTGCTCGTCGGTTGCCAGACCCTCGGCCAGCAACCTATTGCCCAAGAGAGTAATGGGGTCTCGCTGTTTCCAGGCTTCCGCTTCCTCCTTCGGGCGATAGGCCGTGCGGTCGCTGCGGCTATGCCCGCCAAAGCGGTAAGTCTTGCACTCCAAGAGGGTCGGGCCACCACCGGCGCGGGCACGGGCGATAGCCTCGGTCATAGCCTGATAAACGGCCAAAACGTCCATGCCGTCGGCGATCTGGCCGGTGATGCCATAGGCGCAGGCGCGGTCGGCTACGTTAGTCACTAACGATACCTGGTTGTAGGCCGTGGAAGCACCGTACAGATTATTCTCACAAACAAATATCACCGGGAGTTGCCGCACGGCGGCAAAGTTCAGCCCCTCGTGGAAAGCGCCTTCGTTGGAGCCGCCATCGCCAAAGATGGTGGCGGCAACCTGCTTCGTCCCGCGTAACTTGAACGCTAAGGCCATGCCCGGAGCGATGGTGCAGCCTGCGCCGACAATCGCCAGAGAACAGATCATGCCCACGTCAGGATCGCCCAGGTGCATGGAGCCACCCTTGCCGCGGCTGCACCCTGCTTCCTTGGCGAACAACTCGGCCATCGCCGCACGTGCGGTGATGCCCTTTGCCAGCGCGTGGCCGTGGGGCCGGTGGCCGGCCATCAGGAAATCACCGGGTTGCAGCGCGCTGCTCACACCGACGGCGACCGCTTCCTGTCCCTGCGACTGGTGCACGGTGCCGGGCATACCGCCGCGCAGGAAGAGATAATAGACCTGATCCTCAAAAGTGCGGGCCAGAACCATCTTGCGATACATAGCCAACAAATCAGCTACCGATAGCCCTGCTGGTATCATATCT
>JAMDBH010000012.1:5162-7279 GCA_023487615.1 Gammaproteobacteria bacterium | reverse complement strand
CATTGGGGTTGCCGAACATCACACCGATCTTCATGCGGATCTGGTTGATGAAGATCACCAGCGTGTTGGAACGCTTGATATTGGCGGTGAGTTTTCTGAGCGCTTGCGACATGAGACGCGCCTGCAGGCCCATGTGCGAATCGCCCATCTCGCCCTCGATCTCGGCCTTAGGGGTGAGCGCGGCGACCGAATCCACCACCACGATGTCTACGGCGCTGGAGCGCACCAGCATGTCGGTGATTTCAAGCGCCTGTTCGCCGGTGTCAGGTTGCGAGACCAGGAGATCGTCCACGTTCACGCCGAGCTTCTGCGCGTATTGCGGATCGAGCGCGTGCTCGGCGTCCACGAACGCGGCGGTGCCACCCAGTTTCTGCACCTCGGCGATGACTTGCAGGGTGAGAGTGGTCTTGCCGGACGACTCCGGGCCGTAAATTTCCACCACCCGCCCGCGCGGCAGGCCGCCGATGCCGAGCGCGATGTCCAGACCGAGCGAGCCGGTGGAGACAGCCTCCACGTCCCGCACCATGCCCGCGTCACCCATGCGCATCACCGCGCCCTTGCCAAATTGCTTTTCAATCTGGCCGAGCGCCGCGCTCAAGGCCTTTTTCTTGTTGTCGTCCATAGTATTACCTCGAGGATTATCAATCTGAAAGGGGCCCTGAAATTATCCCACAGATTTTTCAAATAGACAGCGCTATTTTTTCAGCCCCGCGGTGAGATAGGGGTGAATGGTCTTAAGGAGGGCCTTGTAGACTCTGGGACTGCCGCCCACGATGTTGCCGGTAGTCAAAAAATCCTGTCCGCCGCCGAAGTCTCCCACCATACCGCCCGCCTCGGTGATGAGCAAGGCGCCCGCCGCCATATCCCAGGGCGCGAGGCCGATCTCCCAAAAACCGTCCAGACGGCCCGCCGCCACATAGGCAAGATCGAGCGCCGCGGAACCGGCGCGGCGGATGCCGGCGGTGAGCAGCGTGAGCTCCTTGAACATGTGCAGATAGGCGTCCAGGTGTTCGGTTTTGCGGAACGGAAACCCGGTGCCGAGCAGCGTCCCGTCCAGTCCCTTGGCCTTGGTGACCCGGAGGCGGCGATCATTCAGTTTCGCCCCCGCGCCCCGGCTTGCGGTGAAGAGTTCCTGACGCAGGGGATCGTAGACCACGGCGTGTTCAAGCTCGCCTTTATGCTGCACGGCGATGGACACGGCGAACTGCGGAAAGCCGTGCAGAAAGTTGGTGGTGCCGTCCAGCGGATCAATGATCCATTGATAGTCGTCGCCCGCATGGGCGCCGCTCTCTTCGGCCAAAATGGCGTGGCTGGGATAGGCCTTGCGGATGACCTTGACGATATCCTGCTCGGCGAGCAGGTCCACCTCGCTCACGTAATCGTTTTTGCCCTTCAGCGAGACTCCATAGCTGTCCAGCCGTTCGGCGGCGCGCGAGATAGTGTTGCCGGCGGTGCGGGCGGCGCGTACCGCGATATTGAGCAGGGGGTGCATAAATTCAGAGAAAAGATACAAGATACAAGAGAAAAGGGAAAAAATATAGGCCGCAGCTCAAATGAGGTGCTTTACTTTCCCCTTTCCCCTTTCCCCTTTCCCCTTTCCCCTGTTCTCTTGTATCTTGTATCTGTGTCTCTCTCCAATATCCGCATCGTCCTGGTAAACACCAGCCACCCCGGCAACATCGGCGCCTGCGCGCGCGCCATGAAGACCATGAATCTGTCCAGCCTCAATCTGGTGCAACCGAAGGTCTTCCCCAGCGCAGAAGCCACCGCGCGGGCCTCCGGTGCGGCCGACGTCTTGGCCGGGGCGCAGGTCTTTGAGACGCTGGACGCGGCGCTGGCCGGCTGCGTCCTGGTGATCGGCGCCAGCTCCAGGCAGCGTACCATTGTCTGGCCGGAGCTGACACCGCGCGAGTGTGCACGGCAGGTGATCGTACAGTGCGACCGCGCACCCGTCGCACTGGTGTTCGGGCGTGAACATTCCGGTCTTACCAATAGCGAACTGGAGCGCTGCAACGCCCTGGTGCGCATCCCGAGTAACCCGGATTTCAGTTCTCTCAATATCGCCGCCGCGGTGCAGATATTGGCTTATGAGATCATGCTGGATAATCTGGAGTCCG
>JAMDBH010000012.1:0-5152 GCA_023487615.1 Gammaproteobacteria bacterium | reverse complement strand
ATGTCGCGGGAGGCAGGACGCCGGGAGCGACCGACATTAGTACATCCCTGTACGTCAGAAGTCCCCGGTGACGATGCGGGATCGGCCACGGCGGCGGAGATGGAGCAACTCTATACCCACCTTGAACAGGCGCTGACAGACATCGGCTTTCTCGATCCCGCCAACCCGCGTCAACTCATGCGCCGCCTGCGCCGTTTGTTTAACCGCGCCCGGCTGGACAAGATCGAGATCAACATCCTGCGCGGAATACTGACGGCCGCCCAGAGCCAGAACAAGCTCAGCCAATAATAGCTATTGTTGACAAAATTACTAGGATATATAATAACGTATGTTTGAACGCTTACGTGAAGACATCCGCTGCACCTTTGAACGCGACCCGGCGGCGCGCACTACCTGGGAGGTGTTGACCACTTACCCGGGACTGCATGCGGTATTGTGGCACAGGCTGACCCACCGTTTGTGGCGCGCGAACTGGAAGTGGCTGGCGCGCTGGCTGTCCACCGTGGCACGCTGGTTCACCGGTGTGGAGATTCATCCCGGCGCGACCATCGGCCGGCGCTTCTTTATAGATCACGGTATGGGCGTGGTGATCGGCGAGACCGCCGAGATCGGTGATGACTGCACGCTTTATCACGGCGTGACCCTGGGCGGCACCACCTGGCGCAGGGGGAAACGGCATCCCACCCTGGGCAACAATGTCGTCGTCGGCGCGGGCGCCAAGGTATTGGGTCCGATCACGGTGGGGGAGGGCGCGCGCATTGGCTCCAATGCGGTGGTGGTCAAAGATGTCCCCTCCGGCGCGACGGTGGTGGGTATCCCGGGGCATGTCGTCAAGCGCTCCACCGCCGAAGAGGCCCTGCGGCGCAAGGATTTCGCCAAGAAAATCGGTTTCGAGGCCTACGGCGGCACCCAGGACATGCCCGATCCGGTGGCCAATGCCATAGATACGCTGCTCGATCATGTGCACGTGATGGATAAGCAGATCGAGGCGATGAACCGGGCGCTGCGCCAGTTAGGCGCGCAGATCGAGGAGGTCAAGCTGCCGGACGTGGAAATATCTGACATGCAAACGGATAAGGACAAGCCCCTGACCACCCCCATAGAATTGTGACGTACATGGATGTACTAATGTCGCGGGAGGCAGGAAGCCGGGAGCGACTGACGTACATGGATGTACTAATGTCGCGGGAGGCAGGAAGCCGGGAGCGACTGACGTACATGGATGTACTAATGTCGCGGGAGGCAGGAAGCCGGGAGCGACTAGGGCCAATTCATTCGGCTGGTTGTTAATTATTGAAGGAGAGAGCACCATGCGCTTAACCACCAAAGGCCGCTATGCGGTCACCGCGATGCTGGACCTGGCCATACACCAGCAGAAGAAGCCGGTCACGCTCGCCGACATCGCCCGCCGGCAAGACATCTCGCTCTCCTATCTCGAACAGCTCTTCGCCAAGCTGCGCAAGCAGGGCCTGGTGGAAAGCGCGCGCGGCCCGGGCGGCGGCTACAGATTAGGCCATCCCACGGCCGCGATCTCGGTCGCCGACGTGATCAGCGCGGTGGACGAAAAGGTGGACGCCACCCGCTGTGGCGGCAAGATGAATTGCCAGGCTGAAGAACGCTGCCTTACCCATGATTTATGGTTTGACCTCAGCAATCAGATTCATGAGTTTTTGAATGACATCAGCCTGGCCCAGTTGATCGAGCGCCGTGGTGTCCAAGAGGTTTCCGCGCGCCAGGAAGAACTCCTGCATTTTTTTCCGCGTGAACAGGCTAAACCTGCGCGGGGAAAAGAGGCCGTCACCCCCGGCTGATGCCCATTTACCTCGATCACAACGCCACCACCCCGCTAGCCGAGGGGGTGCTGGATGCGATGTTACCCTATCTCCGCGATCAGTACGGCAACGCCTCCAGCGCCCACAGTCTCGGACGCGCCGCCCGTGCGGCTGTAGAACAGGCGCGTGAGCGCGTAGCGGAACTCGTTAACGCCCAGCCACAGCAAATCATCTTCACCGGCAGCGGCACCGAGGCCAACAATCTCGCTATTAAGGGCGTTGCAGCGCAATACAAAAAGGGGCGCCTTCTAATCAGCGCCGTCGAGCATGCCTCGGTGCGCAGCCCCGCGCAAGCCCTGACTGAACAGGGTTGGGATCTGGACACGCTCCCCGTTGATATACTGGGGCGAGTTACCTCCGCCGCCTTACAAGAGCATCTTCACCCCGATACCCGGCTCGTTTCCATCATGCTGGCCAATAACGAAACCGGCGTCCTGCAGGACATCGCCTCGTTGAGTAAGGCTACCCACAAGGCCGGTCGCTCCCGGCATCCTGCCTCCCGCGACACTAGTACGTCGCTGTACGTCGGAATTGTTTTCCATACCGACGCCACCCAGGCCGCCGGCAAGATCAAGGTGGACTTTGCCGCGCTGGGCGTACAGCTCATGAGCCTCTCCGCCCACAAGCTTTATGGTCCCAAGGGTGTTGGCGCATTAGTCGTAAGCGACGGCGTGGAATTACAGCCCCTGATACACGGCGGTGGCAAGACGCTGCGCGGTGGCAGCGAAAATGTCGCAGCGATTGCCGGTTTTGGCGCCGCGGCGGAGTTGGCCACCAAAGAGTTGGAACAGCGCGCCGTATATTTGCTGGGCTTGCGCGATTACTTAGAGCAGCGCCTACACGAAATTCCCAGCCTGGTGATCTTTGCCGAGCAGGCAGAGCGCCTGCCTAATACCGTGCTGTGCAGCATTCCGGAATTTTCCGGCGAGACCTTGATCGAAAATCTCGATCATAAAGGTATTTGCGTCTCCAGCGGTTCCGCCTGCACCAGCGGCAGTTTCCAGCCCAGCCACGTCTTGGTAGCGATGGGTGTGGAGCGCCGCTTGCAACAGAACGTACTACGCATCAGTCTGGGGATGGGCAATACCCGCAACGACATTGACTATTTCATCGCCTCTCTTCAAGGACTCATCATCCGCTTCAAGCCTTGGGCCGCGGCGTAAGATCCCCACATCCTGTTCCCTCTCCCTCTGACCGATATAGCTAAGATAGCTTGCGGAGCATTCTGTCTAGCATTGCCTAAACCTTCTCGGTTAGAGTAAAATGTCTTGATTTTCAATGGATAAAATCACTTACTTATCATGACTTTTAATTTCAACCCAAGGGGAGTAGGTTAATGGCGCTCGAGCGCACCTTTTCGATAATTAAACCCGACGCCGTGGCCAAGAATGTGATCGGGGCGATATACAGCCGTTTTGAGCAGGCGGGTTTGCGCATCATCGCGGCCAAGATGGTGCATTTGTCCCGCGCCCAGGCCGAGGGTTTTTACGCCGTCCACAAGGAGCGGCCGTTCTTCAAGGACCTGGTCAATTTCATGATTACCGGGCCGGTGATGATGCAGGTGTTGGAAGGGGAGAACGCCGTCACGCGCCATCGTGAGATCATGGGTGCGACCGATCCGCAAAAGGCCGCGCCGGGCACGATACGCGCCGATTTCGCCAAGACCGTGGATGAAAACGCGGTGCACGGTTCCGACAGTCCTGAAACCGCCCAGGCCGAGATCGAATTCTTTTTCAAACCCAACGAGATCTGTCCGCGCACCCGGTGAACCAAGTGAGTGCAACACGCCAAAATCTGCTTGATCTTGACCGCCAGGGTCTTACCGATTATTTCACGGCGCTGGGCGAGCAGCCGTTTCGCGCCGCGCAGGTGTTGCAGTGGATGCACCACTACGGCGTGGACGATTTCGACGCGATGACCAACATCAGCAAGGCGTTGCGCGAACGCCTGAAGCAGTGCGCGGAGATTCGTGCGCCGGAGATCGCGCTGGATCAGCTCTCCGACGACGGCACGCGCAAGTGGTTGCTGCGTCTGGCTGACGGCAACTGTATCGAGACGGTGTTCATCCCCGACGAGGGGCGCGGCACGTTGTGCGTCTCATCGCAGGTCGGCTGTGCGCTCGATTGCTCGTTTTGCGCGACGGGCAAGCAGGGCTTTAATCGCAACCTCACCGTGGCGGAAATCATCGGCCAGGTTTGGGTCACTAACAAGGCGCTGGGGCGAGACCCCAAGGGAGATCGAATTATCACCAACGTCGTCATGATGGGCATGGGCGAGCCTTTGCTGAATTTCGACAACGTAGTGCGCGCCATGAACATCATGCTGGACGATCTCGGTTACGGGTTATCCAAGCGTCGTGTGACGCTCAGCACCGCAGGCGTGGTGCCGGCCTTGGATCGCCTCAAGGCGTTGAGCCCGGTGAGCCTCGCGGTCTCGCTGCATGCGCCGAACGACGCGCTGCGTGACGAGCTGGTGCCTCTCAACAAAAAATATCCCCTCAAAGATTTACTGGATGCCTGTCGCCGCTATGTAGAGGATGAGACGCGCCGCACCATCACCTTTGAGTACGTTATGCTGGAGGGCGTCAACGACAGTCCGGAGCTGGCGAGGCAATTGGTGGAGTTGCTGAAGGACATGCCCGCCAAGGTCAACCTGATTCCCTTTAATCCGTTTCCCAACACCCGCTATCTGCGCTCGCGGCCCGAGGCGATAGCGCGCTTTCGTGACATTCTCATGCAGGCCGATTTGATCACCCTTACCCGCAAGACCCGTGGCGATGATATTGACGCCGCCTGTGGTCAGCTCGCCGGCCGCGTGCAAGATCGCACCAAGCGCAGCCTGCGCGGTATACCCGTGCTGACGGAGGGTTTACGGTAATGATGAAGGCGGCGCTCAAGGGACTGGGCTTGGCGGCAATAATAGTCTTAAGCGCATGTGGCACACTGACCTCGTCCGACATCAAGCCCGATGTAAACGAAGGCCCCGATACCCTCGCCGAAACAAATCTCAAACTCGGCATCGGTTACCTCCAGCAAGGTCAGCGCGATCTGGCACTCAGCAAATTACAGCGCGCGATCGAGCTCGACCCTAAACTCGCCAAGGCGCACTCCGCCATCGCCATAATCTATGACCAGCTCGGGCAGGCCGATCTTGCGCTGCAACACGCCGAAAGGGCGGTCAGTCTCGATCCGCAGGATTCGGCGGCGCATCTTAACTACGGCACCTTCCTCTGCAAGCAGAACCAGTTGGATAAGGCCGACGCGCAGTTTCAGTTGGCGCTCAATAATCCGCTCGATGGCTCGCCGGAGTTTGCCTACGAG
>JAMDBH010000006.1 GCA_023487615.1 Gammaproteobacteria bacterium | reverse complement strand
GCGCCCGCCCAGGGCGACCCATACGGCGATCTCAATGGAGTTGGCCGGCGACATCTCGCTCGGATTTATGATGCCCACCTGCGGTACATATAAGGCTCCGGCGATGCCGCACAACACCGCCGACAAGGTCCACACAAACAGCTTGTAGCGCAGTGGGTCGTAACCGGAAAACATCAAGCGGCTCTCGGCGTCACGGATGGCGGTGAGCACCCGGCCCAGCTTGGAGTAAACGATAAATCGGCAGAGCAATAATACGGCGAGCAGTGTAAAGGCGGTGATTATGAACAAGGCGACCTTGGTGGAAGGGTCGGCAAGCGGGAATCCCAAGATGCGCTTGAAATCGGTAAAGCCATTGTTCCCGCCGAAGCCGGTCTCGTTTCTGAAGAACAGCAGCATGAAGGCGAACGTAAGGGCCTGGGTGATGATGGCGAAATACACGCCCTTCACCCGCGAGCGGAAGGCGAAATAACCGAATACCAGTGCAAGCAGGCCGGGGGCGAGGACTACCATCAGCAGGGCGAAGCCGAAGTGATCCGAGCCCAGCCAGTACCAAGGCAGTTCCTTCCAGTCCAGAAACACCATGAAGTCCGGCAGATCGCTGCCATAGACACCGTCGCGCCCGATCTCGCGCATCAGATGCATGCCCATCGCATAGCCGCCCAAGGCGAAAAACAGGCCGTGCCCTAAGCTTAAAATCCCGGTGTAGCCCCAGATCAAGTCCATAGCGAGCGCCACGATGGCGTAGCACATGATCTTGCCCAACAAGGTCACGATGTGGTCCGGCACATGGAGCACGTGCCCCGGCGGCAACGCCAGATTAAGCAGCGGGATGATGACCATAACCAGAAGGGCCGCGCCACACAGCATCAGCCAACCCTGCGTCCCGTACAATTCCATCACTCGGCGCATAAGATCAGCTCTCGGCGCTCCTGCCCTTGAGCGCAAACAGTCCTTGCGGGCGCTTTTGAATAAAGATGATGATCATCACCAGGATGATGATCTTGCCCAGCACGGCGCCGGCGTAGGGCTCCAGAAATTTATTGATCCCGCCCAGCCCCAGCGCCGCGACGACGGTGCCGGCGAGTTGCCCGACGCCGCCCAAAACCACCACCATGAAGGAGTCCACGATATACCCCTGCCCGAGTTCGGGTCCGACGTTGCCGATCTGGGACAGCGCGCAGCCGCCGAGACCCGCAATGCCGGAGCCCAAACCGAAGGCGAGCATGTCTACTTTGGGAGTAGGGATACCCATGCAGGCGGCCATGCCGCGGTTCTGGGTGACGGCGCGCACGTATAAACCGAGCCGCGTGCGGTTCAATAACACCCACACCAGTAGCACTACAAACAGGGCGAACAGGATGATGACGATACGGTTATAAGGCAGCACCAGACCGCTCATCGCCGTCCAGCCGCCTGACATCCAGGAAGGATTATCCACCGCGACGTTTTGCGCGCCGAATATCACCCGCACCGTTTGAATCAACAACAGGCTGATACCCCAGGTGGCGAGCAGGGTCTCCAGCGGCCGGCCGTACAAATAGCGTATCACGCTACGCTCCATGGCCATGCCCACCAAGGCCGCCGCGAGAAAGGACAACGGTACGGCGGCCAGCAGGTAAGCGTCAAAAGCTGCCGGCCAATACTGCTTGAACAAAATCTGCACGACGTAGGTCGCGTAGGCCCCGATCATCAGCAGTTCGCCGTGGGCCATGTTGATGATGCCCATCAGACCGAAGGTGATGGCAAGGCCCAGCGCGGCGAGCAACAGGATACTGCCGAGACTCAGGCCGCTAAACAGGTGACCGAGATACTCCACCTTCTTCAATCCGGCGTCTATATCGGCCACCGCCGAGACTATAGCGTGGCGTACCTCTTGATCGGTCTCGGCGCCGCTCCCAAGTCGCGCCAGCAGCAGCGATTTGATGTGGTTACTGGGATTCCGCGCCAGGTCCTTGATGGCCTGAAGTCTTTTCCCGGATTCAGGGGCACGTAAGAGCAGACCGGCCTGCACGTTACTCAACAGAGACTTGATCTCGGCATCCGGCTCTTGTTGCAAGCGGCGCTCGATCAGCGGCAGCAGTGCGTCGCTGGCGTTTTTTTGCAACTCGGTGGCGGCGGCCAGCCGTAGCGCCCGCTCCGGCGCGGCCAGCCGCAGCGCCGCGATGGCGGTGCCGAGCCGTTGGCGCAGGCGATTATTGATGGTTATCTTTTGTAAATTGCCCGGCGTTGGCGAAATGGCTTGCAGGGTCAGTGCGTTCATGACGCCGGTTTGGGTTGCGATCACCACCGTTTTGTCTTCGGCGACATGCAGCGTCCCCGCCAACAGCGCCTCCAACACCGGTAACGCCGTGGCGTCGCCGGTGTTCACCAATTGCTCAAGCGCGGCGATCTTGGCGCCGGTCTCGCCGGCGGCGAGCGTGCTCAGGGTCGCGGCGTCCAGCGCCCACACCCGGCCCGTCAGCACGATTAACAGCAGCGCCAATACATTCCACCAGTTGAAGAAATTCGCTTTCATCATTTTCCGTGCGAACAAAAAACAAGGCCGGGACTCAACTTCTTCCCGGCCTAAACATACGTCAATGCGCTTTTTTTTGGGAGAGATATTACTTGTCTGATTTCTTCTCGTTGCCGGGAATGTAGGGACTCCAGGGCTGGGCGCGGATCGGCCCGCTGGTCTTCCAGACGATGTCGAACTGGCCGTTGTCCTGCACCTCGCCGATCATCACCGGTTTCCACAGATGATGATTGGTCTCATCCATCTTCAACACGAAGCCGGACGGCGCCTTGAAGGTCTGACCCGCCATCGCCTTGCGCACCGCGTCCACATCGGTGCTGCCCGCCTTTTTGACCGCGTTGGCCCACATGTGGATGCCGACATAGGTGGCCTCCATCGGATCATTGGTGACGCGCTTGTCGCCGCCGGGCAAATTATTCTTCTTCACATAGGCCTTCCACTTGGCTATAAAGGCGTCGTTTTCCGGGCTCTTGACAGACATGAAATAATTCCATGCCGCGAGATGACCGACCAGCGGTTTGGTGTCTATGCCGCGCAGCTCTTCTTCACCCACCGAGAAGGCGATGACCGGCACGTCGGTGGCCTTCAAGCCCGCGTTACCCAGCTCTTTGTAGAACGGCACGTTGGAATCGCCGTTGATGGTGGAGATCACCGCGGTCTTGCCGCCGGATGAGAACTTCTTGATGTTGCCGACGATGGTCTGATAGTCGCTGTGCCCGAACGGCGTATACACCTCTTCGATGTCCTTCTCCGCCACGCCCTTGGACTTCAGGAAGGCGCGCAGGATTTTGTTGGTGGTGCGCGGATAGACATAATCGGTGCCGAGCAGATAGAAGCGCTTGGCGCCGCCACCCTCTTCACCCATCAGATATTCCACCGCCGGGATGGCCTGCTGATTCGGCGCCGCCCCGGTGTAGAACACGTTTTGCGAAAGCTCCTCGCCTTCGTATTGCACTGGATAAAACAGCAAGCCGTTCAGTTCCTCGAACACCGGCAGCACCGATTTGCGCGACACCGAGGTCCAGCAGCCGAACACCACCGCGACCTTGTCCTGGGAAATCAACTGGCGCGCCTTCTCCGCGAACAGCGGCCAGTTAGAGGCGGGATCCACCACCACCGGTTCAATCATGCGGCCCAATACACCGCCCTGACTGTTGATCTCCTCGATGGTCATCAGCGCGACGTCTTTCAACGACGTCTCGCTGATCGCCATGGTGCCGGACAGCGAGTGCAGGATACCGACCTTGATCGGCGGCTCCTCGGCCACTGCTGTTCCGGCGGCCAATGTAGTCAGCAGCGCGGCGAATACGGCCGCGCTGCTTGTCAACAATGTTTTATGGAACATGATTAGCCTCTTGGATATTCGTTAAGGGACCAACGCCGGCTATTTGAAATCAAAGCCATAACCGATGTTGAGGACCACATCGTTGTCTTGATTCACGCCGTTGCGATCCTTGCCGCCGACCACATAGGTGATGCCTGCCGTTGCGCCAGTATTGCCTATAGGGTGCGAGAGGTTGAGGTCGAGATGGCGGAAGGCCGAATTCTCAACGGTGCTGGCGATGTATTTCCCGCTGTCCTTATAGACGTAATAGCCCAAGGTAGCGCCAAGGCTGAAATCCATCGGCAGGGCGGTTTTGTAACCCAGTGTCCAATAGGTGTCGCCTTTATTACCCCACACCACGTCGTCGGTCAAATATTTGAAGCCCAAGGTGACCGGTCCGGTACCGACAGTACCCACCGCCTCCAGGCCATCAAAGTTGTCCAGATGGAGGTAGATGTACTTAATGAGACCTATGGAATAAGTGACCGGCCCTGCGCTGCCCGCGTAGCCGCCATAGAAATCATTTTCAAAACCGTTGGATTTGCCTGGATCCGCGTAACCCAGGTTGGATCCCCAATAGCCCAGATAGAATCCGCTTGCATGAGTGTAATCCACGCCTCCTTGGATAGAGGGCTCGTTGTTTTCCGGCGTGTTAGTAATGCCACGCAGAATGTATTTGGAATAGACGCCGATATTGCCGGTGAGCTTGTGTGGGGACGCAGGGTCGGGAGTCACCGTCGTGGATTTATTTTCCGTCTCAACGGTTAAATCCGCACGCACGGTGCCGGACAGCATCAGGGATGAGGCGGCGCCAAGCACTGTAGCCAGTCCCAAAATGGGCAGTTTTAATTTCTTTGAGTTCATGATTTAAGTCTCCGGATCGAGTTGTTGTAAACATCGAACTGGAGCTAGGCAGCTTTCGTGCCATGAAAAATTTTCATATGAAAAATAAACGGTTAGGTGGTAACAGCCAGAATTAATGGGGGTTCCAGTGCACCATCTAGATGCCTCGCTAAGGCGCAATGCACTTATTTGAAACGCAAAGGGGCAAAGGCTAAAACTTGATGAGGGCCTCTATCCCAAAGGAACGCTGTGTACTATCGGTGGTCCCGTCCGTATTGAGGAAAGCGTTCTTATCCGACTTATCAGCGCGCACCTCGCCGCGGAATTCCAATGACTCATTCGGCAGGTACGCCAAGGTAAGGGTGGCTTCCTTCCACTTTTGGGCCACACCGGTACGATAGCCGTCTTTATCGTCAAAGTATTCGCCGCGCAAACTGAGGCGCCATTTATCATTGAATTTATAATTGGCATAAGCGGCCAAGCCACTCCAGGTGGCATCCTGGCCTGCGTCGATAGCATCGCTCTGTTTGGCGTAGTCATAGTTGAGCACCAAACTCAAGGCGTCGCTGACAGTATAAGTACCTACCATATCAATCAAATTACGCGTGCCCTGGATTCCGGTGTTGCCGGGTTCTTTGCCGCTGTATGCGTCCAGGAACAGGGTGAAGGAATCGGCAAGCCCCAGTGAGGCGCCGAGCTCCATGGTGTTAGAGGAGTTGTTATCTTGTAACACGTCCCAGCCCTTGTTCAGACCGATCATAAAGCTCATCTTGTCATTCAAGGCATAGCTTAGACGTGCCCCGGTGTGAGAAAAGGGAATGGCATAGCCAAACAAAATGGAACGGCTGAAATTCACATCACTGGGGCTTTTAATAACCTCCGCGCCGGCCAGGGTGACAAACTTGCCCGCGATAGCCGTGAACGGGCCGGTAGCATATTGCAGGTAGCCCGCCTGGATGTCGAATTGATCATTGGCGGGGGTATGAAACGGCGCGATCACATCGGCGTCGTTGCCGAAATTCAAGTCCAGCAGCCCGCCCAAGCCCTGTTTAGGCAAATAAGATGCCGTAACCGCAAAGGTTTGTAGGTCAAAGCGGTTTTCACGTTTCCTATCAAAGGCACGCGTGGGCACACCGCTGGTAAAGGTGCCCGAGCCCGTTAGATAATAATAGGAACTATCTATGTAACCCGAGAGGCTAAAATCGGAGGCTTCTTCGGGGGCGGCCTCGTCAGCGCCAGCAAGCAGAGGGCTTAGAGCTAAGACACAGGCGAAAACGGGCAGTTTTAATTTCTTTGAGTTCATGATTTAAGTCTCCAGATCAAGTTGTTATAAATATCGAGCTAAAACTCCGCAGCTTCCATGCCATGTTAATCTTTTATATGTAAAATAAGAAGTTAGGAATTTCCAAGGCGAATCAACGAGGGCTCCGGCGCACCTTTATGAGGCACAACGCGTGCCCAATGCACTTATTTGAGGCACAAAAATAAGATGGAGGATCAAAAAACGGAGGGGTAAATCTTTGAGGCGCTCCCGCGGTTTTCACCCGCTGGTGCGAACCGCAAGACTAGAGGTAGGTTAAAAAACTTTTCCTATCGACACGAAGAAGACGCCGTTAGAAATGGTTTCGTAGGGCAGGGGCCGATTACGCTTAGAGTAGCCCCTGTTTGATGATGAAGACTTCGACCTCCGCCAGCCCTGCGCCGGTTTTGAGATTGGTGAACATAAAGGGCCGTTCGCCGCGCATCTTGCGCGCGTCGCGCTCCATGACTTCGAGCGAGGCTCCGACGTAAGGGGCCAAATCAATCTTGTTGATGATTAATAAATCGGACTTGGTGATGCCGGGGCCGCCCTTGCGCGGGATCTTGTCGCCCGCCGCGACATCAATGACGTAGAGCGTGAGGTCGGAAAGTTCAGGACTGAAGGTGGCCGCGAGATTATCGCCGCCGCTCTCCACCATCACCATGTCGAGATCGGGAAAGCGTTGACTCAACTGCGCTACCGCCGCGAGATTCATCGAGGCGTCTTCGCGGATGGCGGTGTGCGGGCAGCCGCCGGTCTCTACGCCGATGATGCGCTCCTCGGCCAGCGCGCCGCTGCGGATTAAAAACTGGGCGTCCTCGTAAGTATAGATGTCGTTGGTGACGACGGCGATCTGATAACGCTCCCGTAGCCGCTTGCACAGGGCGTCCACCAGCGCGGTCTTGCCGGAGCCGACCGGGCCGCCCACCCCAATCCGTAACGGTGACTTTATGGTGCGTGTGGAAATGGCGCTCATGAGCGAAACAAGCGGGTGTATTGGGTTTCGTGGCGGGCGCTCGCCAGGGCCAGTCCCGGCGCAAACGTGCCGATTTCGTCATCGGCAATCTGCAATCCCTGTTGCACCGCTGCGGGGATGATCTCGATGGCACGGGAGAGCAGTCGCTGGCCGGCGCTTTGCCCCAATGGTATCAATTTCATTGCGGCCGTTGTCTGGTTTTCCACCCACGCCCACAGGTAACCGATGGCTGTCTCAGGCAATGAAATAGTCCATCTCACCGCCGCAAACGCAAACAGGTTGGCGAAACTCGCGCAGGGATGCGCCGTCCATGTCTTGGCCTCGGCAATCCCTA
>JAMDBH010000122.1 GCA_023487615.1 Gammaproteobacteria bacterium | reverse complement strand
AAACCCACCCACACCGGCGAGTGCGGCCATGGGCTGAGGAACCTAACTAGAAGTAGACATCAAAAACGCCTTATATTCTGGGACGCTACGCCATATAATCTCGGACATGTGTGCCAACCTTTGTATTTATTGCAACTAGTATGGCGTCTTCATCCAATAAACCTGGCGAAGCAACTCAGCTCCCTGTGAAACTGCTGGATCAGGTGCCGCCCGGGTCCGCTATAAGCACTACAGCATACGTACCGAGCGAACTTATGTCGAGTGGGTGCGGCGGTTAGTGATACGACGTTGTGTTCGCGGCTATACAAGGCGCGCGTCCAATCCACACGCGAGGTCGTTCTTTAAGTCCTCGATATCTTCCAATCCCACGCCGATGCGTATCAGGCCGTCGGTGATGCCCGATGCTGCGCGCGCTTCGGGGGTGAGGGGCCCGGCCAAGCCTTAGCGAAGCTTACGCCGCTATGTCCAGCGGCTTGATGCCTCGATACCGCTTGGCGTTCTCGCCGTGGGTCAACTCCCACAAGTCCACAGCGTATTGCATTCTCACCCAGCTTTCCGGGGTGGTGTTCAGCAGCTTGCCCAGGCGCACCGCCATATCCGGGGATAGGGTGCGCTTTTCGTGCAGCAGTTCCGACACGGTGAGGCGCGATACCCCTAGCCGGTTGGCAAATTCCGTTTGCGTGATGTCCAGGGCGGGTAGCACGTCCTTCCGCAGCACTTCGCCGGGGTGGGTGGGTTTGCGTTTAGGGTCGCGTAGAGTTTCCATCAGTGGTAATCCTCAAGGTTCACGTCAAAGGCGTTGCCGCCCTTGAATCGAAATGTAATCCGCCAGTTGCCTGATACCTTCACACTGTAAGTGCCTTTCCGGTCGCCCGTCAGTTCATGGAAACCATAGCCGGGTAAGTTCATATCCGCCGCTGTTACTGCCCCTTCCAAGCGGTCGAGAATGCGCAGGATGCGGTCGGCCTGCTGGGGGTTGATGCCTTTTTTCAAGCCTCGGCTGAAAAAGTTCTCAAGCCCTTTGCGTGCAAAGGTTTTTATCATGGATTAGCGTAATTGTAATCCATCGCATTACACATATCAAGGTTCCGTTTCTATGTTTTATTACGATTGAATTCCACCACGTCTGCAAGCGTGTCCTGACTGTGGCGCAAGCGGATACCGCTGAAGTCCCGCCCCATGAGACAAGATGCAGTTATTAGCTGGCTAAAAGATGAGTAAAATAAGATTACAACTGATTGTATATTAGCCGGTCCAGGTTCGATTCCTCTCGCCAGCTCCAACATACTCTTCTTTTTTCTGAACGCGCATAGCGTCAGGCGGAAAGCCCGGCCTTGAGGTCGTCCTTCAAATCTTCGACGTCTTCGAGCCCCACGCCGATGCGTATTAGACCGTCGGTGATGCCCGATGCTGCGCGCGCTTCGGGGGTGAGGCGCCAGTGGGTGGTGGTGGCGGGGTGGGTAATGGTGCTCTTGGTGTCGCCGAAGGTGGCGGTGATGGAGAGGAGGCGCGTGGCGTCTATCACCTTCCAGGCGGCCTCGCGCCCACCCGTCACCTCGAAGGCAAGCACGCCGCCGAAGCCGGACTGCTGGCGGGCCGCCAGCGCGTGTTGGGGATGGGACTTGAGGCCGGGATAATAGACGCGCGCGACCGCGGGCTGCTGTTCCAGCCAGGTGGCGAGTGCCAGCGCATTCTTGCTGTGCGCCTCCATGCGCAGACGCAAGGTTTCCAGGCCCTTGAGATAAATCCAGGCGTTGAACGGGCTCATGCTGGGCCCGGCGGTGCGCAAGAAACTGTAGATATCGCCACCCACCAACTGCTGACTGCCGACCACCGCGCCGCCTACGCTGCGCCCTTGTCCGTCTATATATTTACTCGCCGAATGCACCACGATATCGGCTCCCAGCTCAAGCGGCCGCTGCAGCGCGGGTGTGAGAAAGCAGTTGTCTACCACCAGGAGACAACTGTGACGATGCGCGATGTCGGCCAGCGCCTTGATGTCGGCGATTTCACTGAGCGGGTTGGACGGCGTTTCCAGAAACAGCAGGCGCGTATTGGGCTTTATCGCCTGTTCCCAGGCGGTATTATCCGTGAGCGGCACAAACGTGGTCTGCACGCCAAAGCGCGCGAGGATGGTGTTGAATAAAATCACGGTCGGCCCAAACAGGCTGCGCGAGGCGACGATGTGGTCGCCGTTCTTCAGTAAGCCCATACACGCGGTGAGTATCGCGGCCATGCCGGAACCGGTGGCGACACAGCGTTCACCGCCTTCTAAACTCGCGAGACGCTGTTCGAAGGTGCGCACCGTAGGGTTAGTGAAGCGCGAATAGATGTTGCCGGGCTCGGCGCCTGAAAAACGGGCGGCGGCTTGCGCGGCGCTGTTGGCTACAAAACTTACGGTGGGGAAGATCGGCTCGGACTGTTCGCCTTCCTGGGTACGCACCTGTCCGGCACGCACCGCGCGTGTGTCGAAGCCGTAATCGTCATTGTCGTGTTCAGACATGATGTTGTTACAAAGAGCCCGCTCAATGGAAAGAGGGAGGGAATTTTATATTATTTTCGCCGGCTTAGATACTGCACGGTTCTGCGTGCGGACAGCGCACGCTACACTCATTGAAAAATACGGAGCGGATTTACTCAAACTTTATTCGGCGCTGCTGTATAAATCCAATGCCGCATTGCTGTTGGAGTGTTGTGGCTTGGCCATGTCGCAGCGGATTTTCTCCAGATAGTCCAGATAATCCTGGCTCACGCTGCCGGTAATGTATTCGCCGCTGAAGCAGGAGGTATCAAACCCGCTGATCTTTGGATTGCCTTCACGGACGGCCTCGATAAGGTCCGGGAGGTCCTGATAAACCAGCTTGTCCGCGCCTATGGCGCGCGCGATTTCTTCTTCGTTACGTCCGTGCGCGATGAGCTCGTTGACCGAGGGCATGTCTATACCGTACACATTGGGATAACGCACGGGTGGCGCGGCGGAGGCAAAATACACCTTGCGCGCGCCGGAGTCGCGCGCCATCTGGATAATCTGCTGCGAGGTGGTGCCGCGCACGATGGAATCGTCCACCAGCAGCACGTTTTTGTTTTTGAATTCCGAGCCGATGGCGTTCAATTTCTGGCGCACGGATTTTTTGCGCTGGCTCTGTCCCGGCATGATGAAGGTGCGGCCGATGTAACGGTTCTTTACGAAGCCTTCGCGGTAGGGAAGATTCAATACCTGGCAGAGCTGCAACGCGGCGGTGCGGCTGGTGTCTGGAATGGGGATCACCACATCTATGTCATGATTCGGCCAGATGCGTTCGATCTTGTGCGCCAGCTTTTCGCCCATGCGAATGCGCGCCTGATACACCGAGATGCCGTCTATCACCGAGTCCGGGCGCGCCAGGTACACATATTCAAAAATACAGGGCGAGGATATGGGGTGCTGCGCGCACTGTCGTGTGGAGAGCTTGCCGTCCACTGAGATGAACACTGCCTCGCCGGGCGCGATGTCGCGCATCACTTCAAAGTCGAGCACGTTCATGGCTACGCTCTCAGAGGCGATCATGTACTCCGTTCCCTGTTCCGTTTCGCGCTTTCCGAACAGGATGGGACGGATACCGTAAGGATCGCGGAAACCGACGATGCCGTAACCGTTGATCATGACGACCGCCGCATAGCCGCCGCGGCAGCGCTCATGCACGCGCGTCACCGCGTGGAAGATGTCGTTTTCATCTATGCGCAACTTACCGGGATGTTGCAGTTCATGTGCGAATACGTTAAGCAGCACCTCGGAGTCGGAGTCGGTGTTGATGTGGCGCTGCTCGTCGCGAAAGATTTCCTTTTTTAACTCATCGGCGTTGGTGAGGTTGCCGTTGTGCGCGAGACATATCCCGTAGGGCGAGTTCACGTAAAACGGCTGCGCCTCGGCCGAGGTAGAGCAGCCTGCGGTGGGGTAACGCGCGTGACCGATACCCATGCTGCCATGCAGATCACGCATGTGACGGGTGTGGAACACGTCGCGCACCATGCCGTTATCCTTGCGCATAAAGAGCCGGTCGCCGTCGCAGGTCACAATCCCAGCCGCATCCTGACCGCGATGCTGGAGTACGGTTAGGCCGTCATACAGCGCCTGGTTAACCGCGGACTTGGCGACGATTCCGATGATCCCGCACATCTACCACCACCTCGTCAAATCATCAAAATATACATTCATCAACGCGCCCTCGATCGTACTGGTAGACCCTTCATGAGTCCTGGTAGACAAAATGACTGGCGATGTCGGCAGGCAACAGGTTGCGCACTACCACGGCCAAATCCTCGAAGTAAACGATCAGCATAGCCTGACGCCACCACGGATCCTTGGGGAACGGCGTGGCGCCGGCCAATAACACCAGGATGGCGATCACGACGACGCCGCGGGCGATGCCGAATACGACTCCGAGCATTTGGTCGGTGCCGCCCAGGCCGGTCTTGGCCAGCAGCCGCACGATGAGAAAATTGATGATCCCGATCAGGATCAAGATGCCCAGAAACAGGGCCGCAAAGGCGGCAATCAAGCGTAGCGAGGGTACCGAAATGTATTGCGTCAACACCGGCGCGAGCCGGCCGCTAAATTCCACGGCGACCCAAATGGCGACCACCCATGCGGTGAGCGACAGGGCCTCTCGCACAAAGCCGCGTAGCAGGCCGATCAGCGCGGAGAGGGCAATAATCCCGATAATGGCATAATCAACCCAGGTCATGGCGGCCTTTGCCGGCCGGCTGTCTCATGCCGGCGCATCAAATCAAGCTGTGTATTATAGCACTGCGGCGATGCAAACAAAAACCGCGCTCAAAATAGCTCCTCTGTATCCCCTGCAGTGAAGAAGCTTCACCGCTGAGAGCGCGGAGGTAAAACAAGCTATTTCAATCGCTCACCTCTGCGTCCTCTGCGGTAAATTAAGCTCTAAGAGGGATAGCGCTCAACGATACCCTTTTGTTTGGTTTCCTTTTCCAACTTGTCGCGTAGGGCATCGGCGCGGGCGCGCTCCAGCTCGGGGCCCACGCGCACCCGGAACAACTGGCTGTCGCCACTCTTGATCTTCTCGACGAAGGCCGTATAGCCCTTGGCGCGCAATTGATCGCGCAGCGCCAGGGCGTTCTGCTCGCTGCTGAAACTGCCCAGCTGGATGATCCAGGCGGTGATATTCATGCGTTCCTTGGAGGGTGCGGTTGCCGCTGGCGCCGCAGAGGCGAGCGGCTTGCTGGGAGCCGGTTTATCGGCCTCGGGTTTATCTGTGGGGGACTTGTCGGCTACCTGTTCATCGGTCACCGGTTTATCTGATTGGGGCGGTGTATCCGGCTTGGGTGGCCCGGATTTAGCGGCCGACTGGGTGTCCGTTTTATCTGCCGATGGCGCTGTAGCGATTGCCCCCGGCGCCTTCTCACTCGTCTGCGGAGACACACCGGCGGGCGCAGCAGAGTTGTCCGTAGACGGAGCAGGCACGGGCAACGGCGTGCTATCGATGACAGCAGGTTTCGGTGGAGCAGGGGCGGGTTCCAACGGTGTGATCCTGGAACTGAAGCCGGTATCCAGTTTGGGCGGTATAGTGGCAACGCTGCTATCGTCTTCCTTCCCCCCCGTCAACAACATGGGAATAAGGATTATCGCCAGAACGACCAGCACCGTCGCGCCCACCAGGCGCTGCTTCAATTTATTCCCTTCCATATTTTAATCTCATGGTCTGCATACTGTTTTAGGGAACCTCTGAAAAATATATCACTAACCGCCAAGGCGCCAAGGTCACCAAGGTCACCAAGAAAAAAGGGTTGAATTGTAAGGAAAAATCTTGGCGTTCTCGGCGTCTTGGCGGTTCAACATGAATTAATCGGCGCTTCCTTAGTATAGTCCAGACGTAGCGCCTCGGCGACAGTATAAAACGAACCAAACACCACTATCCGGTCTTGCGCCCCCGCCGCGAGCAACGCGGCGTGATAGGCCTGTTCCACCGTCTCATGGCTGCTGTATACCTCGGCCTCGGGGATGACATCCCGCACGTGTTGCGCCAACCGCTCAGCCGAGCTCCCGCGCTCCACGGAGAGGCTCGCTGCATACCAGGCATCCACCACATCGCGCATCTCCCGCACCACGCCTGCGATATCTTTATCCGCCAGCATGCCGAACACCGCCAGGGTGCGGCCCGCGCACGGCTGCGCGCGCAAGGTCCGGGCGAGCGCGGCGGCGGCGTGAGGATTGTGCGCCACGTCGAAGATGCGCGTAACCGTATCTGTGCCCGTTGAGACCTGGAAACGCCCCGGCAAGTTCACTGTGCTGAGCCCTTGCTTAATGTCGTGCTCTGACACAGACAACTGTGCTGGTCGCTCCCGGCGTCCTGTGACGTACACGGATGTACTAATGTCACGGGAGGCAGGATGCCGGGAGAGACCCTCCCGCGACACTAGCACGTCCCTGTGCGTCGCGAGTGTCTCCAGGGTCATCAGCACGGCTGCGGCATTTTGGAGTTGAAAGTCGCCCTGCAATCCCGGTATCGGCAGCGCTTCGATGACACGGCCCGGCCCCCACCACGACCAGCCTTGACCCTGAGTTTTATAATCAAAGTCGCGCTTGAAACAATAGAGCGGCGCGGCAATCTCTTTGGCATGAGCAACAAGACTCTGCGGCGGATCAGCTTCACCGTAGATAGCCGGACGTCCTGGGCGAAAGATTTGGGCCTTCTCAGCGGCGATGCTCTCGCGGTCCGGGCCCAGCCACTTCATGTGATCCAATCCGATGGTGGTCACCAACGCGGCGTCGGCATCGAACAGGTTGACCACGTCGAGTCGGCCGCCCATTCCCACCTCCAGTACGGTCACATCGAGTTCCGCCCGGTGAAAAATGTCAAAAGCAGCCAGCGTACCGAATTCAAAATAACTGAGCGAGATCCCGCCGCGCGCCTCGTCTATTCGAGCAAAGGCGGCGCACAGTTCGTCATCGGTGGCCTCTATGCCGTTAACACGAATGCGTTCATTGTAACGCAGCAAATGCGGCGAGCTGTAAGCGCCCGCCCGGTAGCCCGCCGCCGACAAGATGGCCTCCAGCATCGCCACACAGGAACCCTTGCCGTTGGTGCCGCCCACGGTGATGACCGTATACGCCGAAGGTTTCAGACCCATGCGGCGCAGCACCTCGCCCGAGCGTTCCAGGCCCGGATCTATCTTTTTGGGGTGTAAGGTCTCTTGCCAGGACAACCAGTCGTTCAGGAGGGTGAAGCGCATTTATTTAAACACAGGGGAAAGGCTGGTCGTGGTGGGGGCCGGGCCGTGTCATCGAAGCGCTGCCGATA
>JAMDBH010000110.1 GCA_023487615.1 Gammaproteobacteria bacterium | reverse complement strand
CTGCCGCGCGCAAATGTTCGTGGATGCCTTCCATGAGGAACTCATGCCGTGCCGGATTCTCGGCTGGACGACGCTGATGCTCGAAGGCGATTCCCTCACGGAGCGTAATGAAAGGGAGTTCCGCGAAAAAGAGGCCGGGGACAACAGCCAGCGTCATGCTTGATCCCCACCTGCTCAGAACCCAGCTTCACGAAACGGCTCAACGCCTCGCCACGCGCGGGTTCTTGCTGGAGGTCGAGCGTTTGGCCGAGCTCGAGGCCGAGCGCAAGAAGTTCCAAATTGACACCGAACAGCTACAGGCCGCGCGTAACGCCCAATCCAAGGCCATCGGCAAGGCCAAGGCCGCCGGTCAAGACATCGCACCGCTGATGGCCGAGGTCGCGCACTTGGGCGATCAACTCAAAACCGCAGAGGAACAATTGAACGCTGTCCAGGAAAGGCTCAACGAAATCACGTTGGGGATTCCCAACCTGCCGCATGAAAACGTACCCATAGGCAAAAGTGAACACGACAACGTCGAAATCCGACGTTGGGGTGAACCGCTGCGCTTCGACTTCACGCCCAAGGATCATGTTGATCTCGGCGCCGCGCTCGGGCAGATGGATTTTGACGCCGCCGCCAAGATCAGCGGCGCGCGCTTTGTCGTATTGAGCGGCCCGCTCGCGCGCCTGCAACGCGCCCTGACGCAATTCATGCTCGATGTGCATACCCAGGAGCACGGCTACACCGAAGCGTATGTGCCTTATATCGTCAACGCCGACAGCCTGCGCGGCACCGCGCAACTTCCGAAATTTGAAGAGGATCAATTCGCGCTCAAGGGCGAGCAGAATTATTATCTGATTCCCACCGCTGAAGTGCCGCTGACGAACCTGGTGCGCGATCTGATTCTCCACGCCGACACCCTGCCGCGCAAATATGTCGCGCACACGCCGTGTTTCCGCAGCGAGGCCGGCTCCTACGGCAAGGACACGCGCGGCATGATCCGCCAGCACCAATTTGAAAAAGTGGAGCTGGTGCAGATCGTGCGCCCGCAGGACTCGGATCAGGCCCTGGAGGCATTGACCTCCCACGCCGAGACCATTCTGAAAAGACTGGAACTCCCTTACCGCGTTATCGCGTTGTGCACCGGCGACATGGGCTTCGCCGCTACGAAAACCTATGACCTCGAGGTCTGGTTGCCCAGCCAGAATCGTTACCGCGAAATTTCTTCGTGCAGCAGTTTTGCGGATTTTCAGGCGCGCCGCATGCAGGCCCGCTGGCGCAATCCAGAAACGAATAAACCCGAACTCGTGCACACTATCAACGGCTCCGGTCTCGCCGTAGGCCGCACCCTGGTGGCGATCATGGAAAACTGTCAAGACAAACAGGGATACGTACATATCCCCAAGGTGCTGCACGCCTACATGGGCGGCTCAGAAGTCATAAAGCCATGAGCATTTTAATGCGGCGTCATTCTTATTTTATTAATTCATACTCCGCAGCTTGCTGCGGAAACAACGCAATGGGGTATCCAAAGGGGAGAGACGCAGTCTTGCTGCGCTCTCGCATCCTGCTTCGCTTGCAAGCCCAGGGTTTGCCATCCTCGGCAAACCCGTTCGGTGCGTTGCACCTCACCCCCTTTGGTCGCAAGCGCGGATTTACTCCGCGCGCAGCGAAATCAAACAGGAAAATACCCCACGGTAAAACCGTGGGGTATTTTATCCTCATCGTAATGCTGATGTTCCCGGCGGCAGCGCACGCCGGCAGGCATCAAGAATACATTAAAGAAATCAGCCGGAGCGTTGAAACCCTGACAGAAGACAAAATTCCCAAGCTGATCAAGAAGGCCGAAGCCGGTGATAAAAAGGCGGAGTTGCTGCTTGGCATGGCCTATTTTTACGGAAAAGCCGTAAAACAGGATTACCGGGAAGCCAACAAGTGGTTCCGCAAGGCCGCTGAGCATGGCGATGTGGTCGCCCAGTATCAGCTGGGTGTGGATTACGCGGCGGGATTGGGCGGGAAGAAAGATCTTACAGAAGGCGCCAGATGGTATATGAAGGCCGCTAAACAGGGTTTTGCGGAGGCGCAGTTTCGTTTAGGTACGCATTACAAGATGGGGGAAGGCATGCCGCTAGATTTTCCAGAAGCCGTGAAATGGTTTCGCAAGGCCGCCGACCAAGGTCACGCGGAGGCGCAGTGGAGCCTCGGCATCATGTACCAAGGCGGGGGCGGCGTTACCCAAAGTGATGCCGAGGCGCTGAAATGGTACCGTAAGGCCGCCGAGCAGGGTTTCGCCCGCGCTCAATATTTTGTCGCCACCATGTATCAAAACGGGAGGGGAGTTCCGGCAGATCTGACCACCGCCTATATGTGGTTCAAGATCGCACAGGTGAGCGGGGAACCCTCCGCCGAACGGTTTCTGGTTGAACTCGCCTTGAAGATGCTGCCCGAGGACGTCGAGGCCGCCTTAAAAAAGGCCGATGAGTGGTTAAAGCAACATCAAACGGTTAAGACGTCCGTCAGGTAGGTAACGCCAACCTGATCTACAGCCACACCTCAGTAGGTCACGTTGCGAAGCTACGTGACGAGTGCAATACATTCTGCACCAGTCCATCGCTAACCCAGCGCTGTAAAAATCTTGCGGCAGTCGCAGCAACCTTTTCTTCTTCCATCTGCGCGCACAAACCTTCGCACAGCTCGGCAAAATTTTTACCGGCGCGCGCGCAGTCCAGGGCCGAGGCCTCCGAGTCGCTCAGCGGACGATAATAACTCTGGTAGTCCTGCCGCCACACCAGCCACCGCTGCGGTGATCCCAATTTCTCCGGCGCGGGTGGGGTCTGCTGATTTTTGATTGCGGCCCATATTTGCGGCGCATTCCAGGTAAGTTCCAGGTGCTGCACGGAGGCGTGATATTCAAAGCGCAAGCAAGGCCATGCCTCCGGCGGAAGTCTCCCCATGTCTTCCACCGTGACGATGGGGTCGTCCGATGCGTCGAAGGCGTCAACCAAGCTCCATTCGAAATCAGCCAGATCCGCCAACACGCCTTGCGCCGCATAGGGGGAAACGGCGCGCAGAAAATCGCTCATGGAGCGGCCGAAATAGCGCAACGAATAATGCGAGGAAGGGTAAGCGTCTATGTACCGCAAACAAAGTTCGTGAAATTGCTCATCACCGAGCAGGCTATGCAAGGCCTCGAAATCCGTCTCCAGCGCCTCTTCCAGGCGTAACCGATAAGCTTCGGCATATATCTGCAACCGAAACTCGGCACTCGCCTGGCCGTTGCCGACCACCTGTGACTGGAACGGATGACCGGGATTCGGGATTAACAAATAATCCTGAAACCCATCCTGCAATTGATTCAAATGTTGTGCGGGTTCGTAACTCATGGGCAGCTCATGCCGCCATACCGGTTTGCACTGCCCCAGCCAGAATACGCGCCTTGTCTATCTCCAGCAGCAGCTCGTTGAACGGCGGTATATTGTCGTCCCGCTCTATCATGGTGCTGACCTCGCCGAAGCGGCGCACCGCTTGGATGTAAAGTTCCCAGACCTCATCAATGACCGGGTTATCGTGGGTATCAATGATGATCTCGCCGTTTTTACTGTAGCTGTGTCCGGCCAGGTGGAACTGTTGAACGCGCTCCACGGGAATGCCGTTTAGATAATCGAGCGGATCAAACTGATGATTGCGGGCGCTGACATAAATGTTATTGATGTCCAGCAATATCAGACAGTCGGATTGTTCGGCCACCGCGCGCAAAAACTCCCACTCAGTCATGGCCGAGTGCGTGTAAGTGAGATAGCTGGATACGTTTTCGATCAGTATTCGCCGCCCCAGAGTGTCCTGCACCTCGGCAATGCGCGCCGCCACATGTTTGAGCGCCTCTTCGGTGTAAGGCAGCGGCAACAGATCATGCGCATTGACGCCATGCACACCCGTCCAACACAAGTGGTCGGATATCCAGCGTGGTTCAATACGTTCGGCGAGCGACTTCAAATCACGCAGATAGTCGCGGTTGAGCGGGTCGGCGCTGCCGATAGAAAGCGACACCCCGTGCATCACCACCGGATAATGCTCACGCACTCGATCCAGGTGATAAAGCGGTTTGCCGCCGGGAACCAGGTAGTTCTCGGAGAGCACCTCGAACCAGTCTACCTTGGGTCGCTCTTCCAGGATGGTTTGATAATGCTCCTTGCGGAGTCCCAAGCCGTAGCCGAGAAATGGAAGTCTGTGTGTCATGGGAGAAAACTCCGGACGCTCCGCGCCCGGAGTCCTTTGGAGAGTTTAGTTGCCCTTCTCCATCTTGGCCTTGGCGGCGTCGCACTCTTCTTTAGTCATCTCGAGGAAGCCCTGCCCCTTGCAGCCGTTCTTGCCTTTGCAACTGTTCTCGCCCTTGCAATCACCTTTGCCTGCGCAGGAGTTAACACCCTCGCAATGAATTTTTGCCGCAGCGCCTTCGCCCTCATGGGGGGCAGCGAAACCGGCAGTGGCAAACAGACCGGCAGCGGCGGTAGCAAGAACAAGACCCTTCAGTACAGTTACATTATTCATTCAAATCTCCGTTAAGTTAGACCAGGTTGTGTTGAGTTATTTATAATTCCTATTCGCCGCGGACGGAAAGCTGGGATCACGTAGCAGAAGTACTCGGCAAGATTGGATGAACATTAGCGCGCGGAGTTCCATAAGTCAAAAATTTACTTTATCCGTGTGACATTTTCGTGATACTTCCCGCCTACACTGCTAAGCTCTCACATTACCCGAACAAGTATCTACGATGAAACCGGAATTCGATCTCTGCATCATAGGCGGCGGCGCGGGCGGGTTGGTCGTAGCCGCGGGCGGCGCATCCCTGGGCGCCAAGGTCGCCCTGGTGGAAAAACATAAACTCGGCGGCGACTGCCTCTACTACGGCTGCGTGCCCAGCAAGACATTACTGCACTCAGCGGCGCTTGCCCACGGTATGCGTAATGCGGCGCGCTTCGGCATCGAGGCCCATGCACCGCGCGTCAACATCGGCGCCGTGATGCAGCGTGTCACCTCGGTCATCAAGACCATCGAACCCAACGATAGTCCGGAACGCTTCCGCGGCATGGGCGTGGACGTGATCTTTGGTTCAGGCCAATTCATAAATCCGCATACTTTTACTGTAAACGGACGCCACATCACCGCAAAAAGATTTGTCATCGCCACCGGCTCCAGGCCTGCAATTCCCTCCATCCGGGGGCTCGATAAAACTCCCTACCTCACCAACGAAACGGTATTTAATCTGACCGGAGAGGTCCCGCATTTAATCGTACTCGGCGCAGGCCCGATCGGACTTGAAATGGCGCAAGCCTTTGTTCGCCTGGGCTCGCAAGTTTCCGTGGTGCAGCGCGGCGCCGGGATTCTGCCAAAGGAAGACAGCGATGTGGCGGCTGTGGTGCTGGAGCAGCTAAGGAATGAAGGGGTAAATTTTTATCTCGGTCATACACCCATGCAGGGAGAAGGTACAGACGGCGACCTGCGTCTGACAGTGCAGGATAGTCAAGGCCAACAGAAAACTCTCCACGCCACTCACCTCTTAGTCGCCACCGGCCGTCAGGCGAATCTCGAAAATCTGGGGCTGGAGTTGGCGGGAGTCCAGTTGAACAACGGTCGCTTGATACTTGATGCGCGGCTGCGCACCACTCAGAAACATATCTATGCCTGTGGCGACGTGACAGGTGGTTATCAGTTCACCCACATGGCCGAGCACACTGCGGGGGTAGTGTTGCGCAACGCCCTTTTTCACCTCCCCGCCAAGGTCGAACAGCGGGTGATTCCCTGGTGCACCTTTACCGATCCTGAAGTCGCGCGCGTCGGTTTCTCGGAAACAGAGGCCAGGCAACAAGGCGTTGCCCACAAGGTCTACACCTTCCCCTTCCACGACATTGATCGCGCCCAAGTGGAAGGCGCAGCGCACGGTTTCGCCAAGATCATCACCGATCCCAAAGGAAAATTACTGGGCGCCGCGCTCGTCGGCCCGCACGCCGGAGAGATCATCCACGAATACGTGCTCGCCCTTTCACAGAGACTCAAGGCCGGCGATCTCTCCAAGGTGATTCACATATACCCAACCCTCGCCCAGATCAACCGCCGGGTCGCCGATGCACGCCTCAAGGAAGGCCTCACTCCCACGGCCAAAAAATGGATCAAGCGCATCTTCCGGCTGCGCGGCTAAGAGGCCTCAAAGGCGGTCTGTAGCGGGGTCAGGCTGCGAGTAGTGGGGCGCTGGTTTGAGTATCACAATACCGCTCTTGCTCTTTTTCTGGACTACATCCTGTCAGTGCTCGCAACCCGGAACGTCAGAACGACCTCACCCGGTTGTAGCATCGTTCCAGATCTCGTCGTCCGGGTTATCCCACACGCCGCGCATGCTCAATGTCTGAGCGGCGGCAAGGTTATCGTAGGACTCCTGCTCACGCCGGACGCGCAAGAATTCGATAAAGTCGAGCACCTCGCGGGCTAGCGCTTCGGGCAGGGGTTTAACCGCTTCATAGATTTTATCGGCGAGGGCCATGGCTTCCTCATATGTGTTAGTTAACATGTAGAAATATATGCCGCCGCCCGGCGTTTGCCAATCACTCCATGGGGGTCCGAGCCGGAGAGAATCAAAGGTCTTTGACCCCTGGACCTACTGAGGTCTGACGCACCCTACCGCTCGCCGCGTTAGCGGGTGAGGCGGAAAAAACACCGGCGCCGTGATATGCTTAAAAGCAGGTCCACCACAAACAGGAGGCTCACTATGCAAACTACAAAGCAGGATGTCCGCGACCTGTTATTATCTGCCAGATGACAGCACGATCGAGGATATCCAGTATCACCTCTACGTGCTTGAGAAGATCCGCCGTGGAAGCGACGACATCCGCAACGGCAAACACCTCTCCCACGAGCAGGCCAAAGAACGCCTGAGCAAATGGCTCAAACCCTGATCTGGTCGCACGAGGCGCTCGATGATATTGATCGCATCGCCGAATGATTGACTACCCACACCCTCAAGCTGCCTTTTTGATAACAAACCCTGCCCTGATCTCATCAAACGGCACGGTGATTTTGCGCCCTTCCTTTACAATGAGACCGATCTCCATGAGCGCCTGCACATCGGCATGCACATTTTTGACATCGCGGTTGAGCCTGCGCGCCAAGGCGCGAATGGTCATCGCCCCTTCCTGCTGCAAGACATGAACGATATCCCAACGCTTGACCGTGAGGGCTTTTAGCAATGTCTCCACGCTATCAAAACTGATAAACTCGCCCTGATATTCCCCTGTTTTCCAGGCGCGCTTGAAATCCGCCAACGTCTGATCCAGGTCCGCCACATCAATGGTTACCC
>JAMDBH010000023.1 GCA_023487615.1 Gammaproteobacteria bacterium | reverse complement strand
GGGTTGTCCGTAGGCCGGGTGAGCAGGCTGTTAGTTCTTCGTTTTGTCTACCAAACGATTTGCCTTGATCCAAGGCATCATACTGCGCAGTTTTTCGCCGACGATTTCAATCTGATGTTGTTTTCCGAGGCGTCGTTTGGCCTTCATTACCGGCGCGCCGGCCTGATTTTCAAGAATGAACTCACGCGCGAATTCGCCGTTTTGTATTTCGCTCAGAATTTTCTTCATCTCGCGCTTGGTTTCTTCGGTGACGATGCGTGGTCCGCGCGTGAAGTCGCCGTACTCGGCGGTGTTGGAGATTGAGTACCGCATGTTGGCAATGCCGCCTTCGTACATGAGATCCACGATCAGTTTCAACTCATGCAGACATTCGAAATAGGCCATCTCCGGCGCATAGCCCGCCTCGACCAGGGTTTCAAAACCCGCCTGCACCAGCGCCGTTGCCCCGCCGCACAGCACCGCCTGTTCGCCGAACAGATCGGTCTCTGTTTCTTCGCGGAAGTTGGTCTCGATGACGCCCGCGCGGCCCGCGCCTATCGCCGAGGCGTAAGACAAGGCCAGCGCCCGCGCCTTCTTGGAGGCGTCCTGATGGATGGCGATCAGACTGGGCACGCCGCCGCCCTGGGTGTAGGTGGAGCGCACCAGGTGACCCGGCCCCTTGGGTGCGATCATGATGACGTCGAGATCGGCGCGCGGCTCGATCTGGCCGAAGTGGATGTTGAACCCATGCGCAAAGGCCAGCGCCGCGCCTTTTTTGATATTGGGCTCGATGACATCACGATACAGTCTGGCCTGATGTTCATCCGGCGCGAGGATCATCACCACATCCGCGCCCTTGACGGCATCCACGACTTCTTTGACCTTAAGCTTGGCCTTCTTGGCCTTGGCTTCGGAGGCGGAACCGGCGCGCAGCCCAACCACCACGTCCACGCCAGAATCGCTGAGATTGTTGGCATGGGCGTGGCCCTGTGAACCGTAGCCGATAATGGCAACCTTCTTTTTTTTGATGATGGAAAGGTCGGCATCTTTGTCGTAATAAACGTTCATGATTTTCCTCTGTCTGAAATAATTTAACTGCGCGTCTTCGCGTTGAGTTTTTATATGATCAAACCTTCAAACTCTTCTCGCCGCGTGCGATGCCGGAGACGCCGGAGCGGACCACTTCAAGTATCGTCTTGCTGTCGAGCGCCTGTATGAACCCGTCTATCTTTTCGCCGGTGCCGGTGAGTTCGATTACGTAGCTCGAATCCGTCACATCAATAATGTGGCCGCGGAAGATATCCGCCAAACGCTTGATCTCTTCGCGCTGCTCATTGCCCAGCGCCTTGATCTTTATCAGCATCATCTCGCGTTCGATGTGCGGTCCTTCCGTAAGGTCGAGCAGTTTCACCACATCAATCAGCTTGTTGAGCTGCTTGGTGATCTGTTCGATGACCGCCTCGGTGCCGCGCGTGACCAGCGTCATGCGCGACAGCGAAGGATCCTCGGTTGGGGCGACCGTGAGCGACTCGATATTATAACCGCGCGCGGAAAATAATCCTGCGACGCGCGACAAGGCGCCGGCCTCGTTTTCCATCAATATGGAAATGATATGACGCATGTCAGGCCAGCTCCCGATCAGGGGACAGATGCATCTGATTGTGCGCCTTGCCGGCCTCGATCATGGGATAAACGTTTTCGGTCTGGTCGGTGATGAAGTCCATGAACACCAGCCGGTCCTTGAGCTTCAGGGCTTCTTTCAGCGCCGGTTCTACGTCGGCGGGCTTTTCGATCTTCATGCCGACGTGTCCGAAGCTCTCCGCCAGCTTCACGAAATCGGGCAGCGCGTCCATGTAGGAGTGGGAATAGCGGCCCTTGTAGAAAAACTCCTGCCACTGACGCACCATGCCCATGTAACGGTTGTTGAGGTTGATGATCTTGATGGGCAGGCCGTACTGCTTGCAGGTGGACAGTTCCTGGATACACATGATGATGCTTGCCTCGCCCGTGACGCAACACACAGTGGATTTGGGATGAGCAAACTGCACGCCCATCGCGGCGGGCAATCCAAAACCCATGGTGCCGAGGCCGCCGGAATTGATCCAGCGGCGCGGCTTGTCGAATTTATAAAACTGCGCCGCCCACATCTGGTGCTGGCCGACATCCGAAGTGACGAAGGCATCACCCTTTGTGAGCTTATAGAGCGTCTCCAGCACGTACTGCGGCTTGATCAGCTTGCTCTTGTGGTCGTAGCGCAGGCAATCCTTGGCGCGCCACTCATCAATCTGTTTCCACCAGGACTTCAGCGCGGCCGGGTCGGGGCGTTTTTTTGCGGCCTTGATGAGCTTAATCATCTCCTTCAGGACATTGTCTACGGAGCCCACAATAGGCACGTCCACCCGCACGCTCTTCGAGATCGAGGCGGGGTCTATGTCAATGTGAATCTTCTTGGAGCCGGGCGAGAACAATTCCACTTTACCCACCACGCGGTCATCAAAACGCGCGCCGATGGCGATCAGCGCATCGCAGTCGTGCATCGCCATGTTGGCCTCGTAGGTACCGTGCATGCCGAGCATGCCGATGAATTGCTTGTCGGTGGCCGGATAGGCGCCCAGCCCCATCAAGGTGTTGGTGATGGGATAGCCCAACATCCGAGTGAACTCGGTGAGCGATTCAGAGGCCTCGCCCAGGATTACTCCGCCGCCCGAGTAGATCATCGGACGTTTCGCCGCGAGGATGATTTCGACCGCCTTCTTGATTTGTCCAGGATGGCCCTCGACCACCGGCTTGTATGAACGCAGCGCTACGCTCTTGGGATAGGCATAGTCGGTCTTGTGTGCGGTCACATCCTTGGGAACATCCACCACCACCGGTCCGGGCCGGCCCGTGGTGGCGATATAAAAAGCCTTCTTGATGGTGGTTGCGAGATCTTTCACATCCTTGACCAGAAAATTATGCTTCACACACGGGCGCGTGATACCCACGGAATCCACCTCCTGGAAGGCGTCGCTGCCAATGGCGGGCGTAGGCACCTGGCCAGTGATGACGACCAAAGGAATCGAATCCATGTACGCCGTGGCGATACCGGTCACCGCGTTGGTCGCGCCGGGGCCTGAGGTGACCAGCACCACGCCCGGCTTGCCCGTCGAGCGCGCATAGCCGTCCGCCGCATGGGCAGCGCCCTGCTCATGGCGTACCAGGATGTGCTGTACGTCGTCCTGCTTGTACAGGGCATCGTAAATATGCAGCACCGCACCCCCCGGATAGCCGAAGACGTACTTGACACCTTCGTCTTTCAGGCAGCGGACGAGGATCTCAGCACCCGTCAATTCCACGTTGTAAACTCCTCGAAAATAAACATTCTTGACTAAATTGCTTTAGTATTGCGGAAAATTACTTAGAATAACCGATAAGGTCAAGTAATAACAGTAGAAAATACGTAATTATGGCTTCGTATTGAGCAAACATTATTCGAGGAACCCCTATGCCTTATTTAAAGATGCAGACCAATATCTCCATGCAGCCCAGGGCCGTCCAGGACCTGCTTAAAAAGGCCTCCTATACCGTCGCCTTACATCTGGGCAAGCCGGAATCTTACGTGATGGTGGCCATGGAGCCGTCCACGCCGATGCTCTTCGCCGGGACGGATGCACCGCTTGCCTATCTGGAGCTTAAAAGCGTCGGCTTGCCGCAGGCCAAAACCAAGGAGCTCTCCAAGACGCTTAGTGAGCTTCTGGAAAAGGAGCTGAGCATTCCGAAGGATCGTGTCTATATCGAGTTCGCCAGTGCGAGCGGCTCGATGTGGGGCTGGGATGGGGGGGACTTTTTAACCTAAAAAAACTCTTGAACCGCAGAGGACGCAGAGGGTAGGGAGGAAAAACAAGTCCTTAGCTAGTTACGCCACGTCACCCGCTGGGTGAGCAGGTTTGTGAAGCTAGCCGCTTGAATCTCCTTGTGTGCTCCGCGCCCTCTGCGGTGAAGCGCCGTTTTTAGGTTTAACCCGTTTTGCCAGGGAACACCGGCTCGCTTCCACCCCCATTGACAGGGGGCGTAACATGAGCCATCCCCAGCGTTTAGAAAGGAGGCGATCCATGATCTCGTTACGTAAGGCCGCCGAGCGTGGCCACGCCAATCATGGCTGGCTCGACACCTATCACAGCTTTTCCTTCGCCGATTACTATGACCCCGGCCACATGGGTTTTGCGAGTCTGCGCGTTATCAACGAAGACCGCGTCGCGCCCGGTGGAGGCTTCCCTACGCACGGTCATCGCGACATGGAAATCATCACTTATGTCCTGGAAGGCGCGCTACAGCATAAGGACAGCATGGGCAACGGCTCGGTAATCCGGCCGGGCGACGTGCAGCGCATGAGCGCGGGCACGGGCATTACGCACAGCGAGGCCAATGCCTCCGCAAGCGAGTTTGTGCATCTGTTGCAGATCTGGATCATTCCCGACAAAACCGGCGTGGTGCCGAGCTATGAACAAAAATACTTTGCGCCGGGCGAGAAGCAGCATCAACTGCGTCTCATCGCTTCACCCGACGGGCGCGACGGCTCGGTGCGGATAGAGCATGACGGTTTTGTCTACGCCAGTCTGCTCGATGGGGGCGATGAGTTGACCCACGTGCTTGCCCCCGGCCGCAGTGCTTATGTACAGGTTGCCCGCGGAGCGCTCAGCGTCAATGGTAAAAAAGTAAATGCGGGTGATGGTGTGATGCTTGAGGATGAACACGAGGTACGTTTGAGTGACGCCCAACAGGCGGAAGTATTGTTGTTTGATCTAACATAAGGAAATGATATGGCGACCATGAAGGCGGTACGCATCCATGAGTATGGCGGTCCGGAAGTGCTGCGCCTGGAAGACGCGCCGATTCCTGTGCCGGCTGCCGGTGAGGTGCTGATCCGCGTGCACGCGGCGGGAATCAACCCCGTGGACTGGAAGATACGCGAGGGCCGGTTGCGAGGGCGTGTTGAACACCGCCTGCCGCTCATCTTGGGTTGGGATGTTGCGGGTGTCATCGAAGCGCTTGGCCCCGGTGTCACACAATTCAAAATAGGTGACGCGGTGTATGCGCGCCCGGACATCGCGCGAGACGGCGGCTATGCGGAATACATCGCGGTGCGTGCAAGCGAGGTGGCGCTGAAACCGAAGTCACTGGATTTCATCCACGCCGCCGCTGTGCCGCTCGCCGCGCTCACCGCCTGGCAGGCGTTGTTTGACGCGGCGAAACTGGCCGCCGGGCAAAGAATCTTGATACATGCCGGCGCGGGCGGGGTAGGGAGTCACGCGGTGCAATTCGCGCATTGGAAGGGCGCGCGGGTGATCGCCACCGCCAGCGCCAGAAATGCCGATTTGGTGCGTAGCCTCGGTGCGGATCAGGTGATTGATTACACCCAGGTGCGCTTTGAAGATGAGACAGGGGATCTCGACGTCGTATTCGATACCGTCGGCGAAGAGGTGCAACAGCGTTCCTGGAAGGTGCTGAAGAAGGGCGGCATTCTGGTCTCTATCCTCGCGCTTGCCGTGCCGGATGATGCAGCCGCCCGAGGGTTACGCTCGGCTTACGTATTCGTGCAACCCAACGCCGCGCAGCTTGGGCAGATTGCCGAGTTGATAGATGGAGGTCACGTCAAGCCGGTAGTTGAGACCGTGCTGCCCTTGAGCGAGGTTCGTCGGGCGCACGAGTTGAGTCAGAGTCGTCACGCACGCGGCAAAATTGTGCTGCGCGTAGCGGATTAAAAGTTTTAGAGCCCGCTCTTTTTCCAGTCTGCGAGGAACTGATCGAGGCCATTGGCGGTAAGCGGGTGCTTGTACATCTGCTCCAGCACCTTGAACGGCATCGTGGCGACATGCGCCCCGATGCGCGCCGCTTCAATCACGTGCGTGGGGTGGCGGATGGAAGCAACCAACACCTGCGTCTTCCAGTCGTAGTTGTTATAAATGTCCACGATCTCGGCGATCAATTCCATCCCGTGTTCGCCGACGTCATCAATGCGGCCGACAAACGGCGAGACAAAAGTTGCGCCCGCCTTGGCGGCGAGGATCGCCTGGGCGGCGGAGAAACAAAGCGTGACATTGACCATCGTGCCGGCATCGGACAGGGCGCGGCAGGCGCGCAGGCCCTCGGGTGTGAGCGGCACCTTGACGGTGATATTCGGCGCGATCTTGGCCAATTCCTGGCCTTGCTTGAGCATCCCCGCGTAGTCAAGGGCCGTGACCTCGGCGCTCACCGGGCCTTTGACGAGGTCGCAGATGAGTTTGATCTGCTCGTGAAAGCTGATGCCGCTTTCCTTGGCCATCAGTGTGGGATTGGTGGTGACGCCGTCGGCCATGCCGAGTTCGGCTGCCTTGCGGATGTCCTCGATATGCGCCGTGTCTATAAAAAATTTCATATCCGTGTCCTCATGCCTGAAAGATCAGGGGTGACAATATGGCTACAAGATTGGTGCCAACTTTTGTTGTTTTTCGGCCCAGCCCTGCTTATTCAGCCACCACCTCGATATCCGGCTCAATCGAGTGCACCAAATTTTCAACCGCCGACAGGGTGCCGGCGAGTGAGCTAGGGCAAGTACCGCAGGCGCCGTGATAGCGCACCTTAAGCAGATTGCCGTCCAGCTCCAGGAGTTGCAGATCGCCGCCGTCGCTCATCAGATAGGGCCGGATGCGCTCATCAATCAACGCGCTAATTGCGGCGAGACGAGGGTCTTCGATGGTGGGCGGTGGAGCGGCCAGAAACTCAGCCGTCTGGGCGCTCGCGGCCGCTGCCGCGCGGATAGGCACGGCAAGTTGCTTTAACAATTCCGGCCAGGAGGCCGCACCGTCCTGGGTGACCGTGACCCAGTGGTCCACGTAAAACACGTTGGTGACGTGCGGGATGCTGAACAAGGTCGCCGCCAAAGGATCGTTGGCCGCGGCAGTGGCGCTGTCATAGGAACGCTTCACGCCAAAGGTGAGCGGTTCCTTCAACACGAACTTGATCGCGTTGGGATTCGGGGTACTTTCAATCTCTGCAATTTTCGGCATAACTATACGTTTCCCACGATAGACTTCATCGGCTCATCCGCCCCTTCGGTCGAGGCTACATGTTCATTGCTGAATGCGGCATGCAGTGTGTGCCAGGGCAGAATCGCGCACTTCACCCGCGCCGGCAGGTCGCGCACGCCCGCGAACACGGTGAGCCTGCCCAGGTGATGAGGCTGATGTTCGATATTGAGTTTCCCGGTGGCCATGTCGCGAAACTCCTGCACCATTTGCTCCGCCTCCGGCATCGTTTTGCCTTTTACGTAGGTGGTCATCATCGAGGCCGAGGCCTTGCAGATCGCGCAACCCTCTCCCTGAAAGGCGAGGTTTTCGATGCGCTCATCCTCGACATGCACCGACAGGATAATGTGATCGCCACACAGCGGATTGTGTCCTTCCGCGCGGCGATTGGCATTCTCCAGCGCACCATAGTTACGCGGCTTTTTGTTGTGATCCAGGATCACTTCCTGGTAGAGCTGTTTGGTGTCCATCAGGCAAACATCCTCTGTACGTTTTTTATCCCGGTAACGAGCGC
>JAMDBH010000165.1 GCA_023487615.1 Gammaproteobacteria bacterium | reverse complement strand
CCCAACCCGTATACGATCCCATCTCGCAACTGGTCTATGCCGCCGGCCGCGACCACGTCACCGATGTCTGGGTGGCCGGTCAGCGACTGCTCAACAATCGGGCCCTCACCACCCTGGACGAAACTGATATCCTGCGCAAGACACAGCAGTGGCGCGACAGGATCGCCGGACGTTGAAATACTACCCGCTGGCGGCCACTACCGCCTTCCCTATAGAATGGGGTCTATGCCTTCCTCCACGCAAAATGTAGACCAGTGCGAAATCGCCAAGTTTGAGAAGCTGGCGTCGCGCTGGTGGGACCCTCTGAGCGAGTTCAAGCCGCTGCATGATATCAATCCGTTGCGGCTCGATTATATTGACACGCGCGCCGGGCTTGCCGGTAAAAAGGTCGTGGATGTCGGTTGTGGCGGGGGCATTCTCTCCGAGGCAATGGCCTTGCGCGGGGCGGCGGTCACCGGCATAGACATGGGCGAGGCCCCGCTCAAGGTGGCGGCGCTACACCTGCTGGAGTCCGGCGCGGAAGTGGATTATCGCTACATGAGCGCAGAGCAGCTCGCCGCACAAGAACCCGGCGCGTACGATGTGGTCACCTGCATGGAGCTATTGGAGCATGTTCCCGATCCGACCTCTGTGGTAAACGCCTGCGCGCAACTCGTCAAGCCCGGCGGTCATGTGTTTTTCTCTACCATCAATCGCAATCTCAAGGCCTATCTGTTCGCCGTGATAGGCGCCGAATATATACTGAAACTGCTGCCCGCAGGCACGCATGATTACAGCAGATTCATCCGGCCCGCGGAGTTGGAGGCGTGGTCGCGGCATGCCGGACTCAAAGTCCGCGAATTGACCGGCATGAGCTATAACCCTTTGACGAAACGTTACAGCTTGGACCGCGATGTTTCCGTGAATTATTTCGCGCATGTCTTGCGCTCTGATGACTAAACCTGCCAAATCTCCGTCTGCGAATAATCACGCACTGCGCACCATTTTGTTCGATCTGGACGGCACGCTCGCCGATACCGCTCCCGACCTCGCCTTCGCGCTCAACGCTGTGCTGCAAGAACAGAACCGCGTGCCGTTACCCTTCGAAACTATCCGGCCTGTGGTGTCACACGGCGCGACTGCGCTCATCCGCCTCGGATTTCAAATTGAACCGAATGACGCTACGTTTGAACCGCTGCGCCTGCGTCTGCTCGATATCTATCGCAAGCATCTGACGCGACACACGCGCCTGTTCCCCGGCATCGAGGAACTGCTCGGCGCTATTGAACAACGCGGGATGAACTGGGGCGTAGTGACCAACAAACCCGCGTGGCTCACCGGCCCGCTGCTGGAGCAGATCGGATTGTTTGAGCGCGCGGCGTGCGTGGTGAGCGGCGACACCGTGGCCGAGCGCAAGCCGCACCCCGCGCCCATGCTGCACGCCTGCCACCTCGCGGGCAGCGCGGCGCATGAATGCGTGTATATCGGTGACGCCGCGCGTGACATCGAGGCCGGCAAGCGCGCGGGCATGAAAACGCTGGTGGCGCTATTCGGTTACATCGGCGCAGATGAACAACCGGACAACTGGGGCGCGGACGGCATGATCGGGCATCCTGCAGAACTACTCGACTGGATCACCGCACATGACTGAGCCGGTTTCCCTGCTCACGTTGATTGCCATTGCCGCACTCGGCGCACTAACGGGCGGCGTGATCGCGTATCTTTTCATGCAGCGCCGGCTTGGCGCATTGAACCGGGACAACGCCACACTGAGCGCGCAACTTGAGGCCGAGCAGCGCAGCGGCGCGGAAAAAATAGCCGCGCTCGAAGCCGCGCGCGAGCAACTCACCCACACCTTCACCGCGCTCGCGAGCGAGGCGCTGCGCAGTAACAACGAAGAATTTCTCAAACTGGCGCAGGAAAATCTAAAACAGTTTCACATCAAGGCACAGGGTGATCTGGAACAGAAGGAAAAATCCATCGAGCAACTGGTGAAGCCTATAAAGGATGCGCTGGAGAAAAACGAACAACAGATCCGCCTGATCGAACTCGAACGCAAGGAATCCTTCGGCTCGCTCAGCAGGCACCTCGAAACCATGGCGCTCAACCAGCAGTCACTGCAAAGTGAAACCCGCAACCTGGTGCAGGCCCTGCGCCGTCCGGAGGTGCGCGGACAATGGGGTGAGCTTACCCTCAAGCGTCTCGCCGAGCTTGCCGGCATGGTGGAGTACTGCGACTTCTTCGAACAGGAGCACACGTCAACAACGGAAGGCGGCATGCGCCCTGACATGATAGTCCGCATGCCCGACGGACGCGAAATCATCGTTGACGTCAAGACGCCGCTCGATGCCTATCTCAGCGCCGTCGAGGCGCCCGATGACGCCACGCGCACCCTGCATCTCGAAAGTCATGCCCGCAACGTCGTTAAACGCGTGCGTGAACTCGCCGCCAAATCCTACTGGGAGCAGTTCAAGAACGCGCCCGACTTTATTGTGCTGTTCATCCCCGGCGACCAGTTCCTGAACGCCGCGCTCGACATCCAGCGCGACCTGATCGAAATTGCGCTGCGGCAGAAGGTGATACTCGCCACCCCCACCAGCTTTGTCGCCCTGCTGCGCGCAGTCGCCTACGGCTGGCGCCAGCAGACGCTGGCGGTGAACGCGGAGCGCATCCGCGTTGTAGGTGAGGAATTATACAAACGCCTCGGCGTGTTCGCCGATCACCTGACGAAAGTCGGCAAAAGCCTCAACAGCAGCGTCGACAGCTACAACGCCGCCGTCGGCTCGTTTGAACGCCAACTCATCCCCGGCGCACGCAAATTTGCGGAAATGGGCGTAGAAACCGGCAAGCTGATTGAAGCGCCAGAGCCGCTCGAAAAACAGTCGCGCATGATGACGATCACTGCCGAAAAGAGTAGTGTAGATGCAGATGATGTTTAATTGGTCGTTAGCTCCTATCTGCGACTTTTGATATACTTTTGCATGTTCCGATCCGATGGAAACTGTTATGAGCAAAGTCGAGAGTATTGAACGCGAGATTGTCGCGCTATCCTCCGCGGAGTTGGTGGCTTTTCGTATTTGGTTCCGCGAGTTTGATTCCGAGGCGTGGGACCGTCAAATCGAGGAAGATGCCCGCTCAGGGAAACTCGATAGTTTGGCCAATGCCGCCCTGAAGTCCTTTCAATCCGGATCGTGCTCCGAGCTTTGAACTCATGTAGGCTAGGCAAACGGATCTTTTGCCCACGCAAACTCAACCCCGATTCGAACCATGTTGGCAACAAGTTGCCACCCTACTGGCTTCGCTTGCTGTTGCCCCGACGCTCATCGCTAACGTTAGACACATTGTAACGTGAGGCGTTTCGAGTTACACTTATCGCGTGATCCGTTCCTTTAAGCATAAAGGTCTCGAACGATTTTTCCTTAAGGGCGCCAAGGCAGGCATTCAGGCACAGCACGCCGAGCGGCTCCGGCTTATTCTTGGCCGTTTGAATGTGTCAGTTGCACCGCAGGATATGAATCTTCCTGGCCTCATGTTACATCCGCTCACCGGAAACCGAAAGGGAACTTGGGTGGTAAAGGTCAGCGGCAACTGGCGCGTGACCTTCACGTTTGTTGGCGGCCATGTCACACATGTTGATTATGAAGATTACCACTAAGGTTCAATTATGCTAATGCACAATCCTCCCCATCCCGGTCAAGTATTAAGACAGTTGTGTCTTGAGCCGCTCGGCCTTACCGTAACACACATGGCTGAGGCGCTGGGTGTGTCGCGCAAAACGCTCTCCGCTATTCTCAACGGACGGGTAGGTATCAGCCCGGAGATGGCTGTTCGCCTTTCGATTGCCTTTGGTACGTCTTCCGAAAGTTGGCTTAACCAACAGGTGCAGTATGATCTTTGGCAAGCCGAACAGCATCGTCGTGAATTGCGCGTTAAGAAACTCGCTGCCTAAGCTCTCGTAGGGTGGCTAAATGGATTTTTTGCCCACGCGAACTCAACCCCGATTTGAAACATGTGGGCAACTTGTGCCCACCCTACTGATTGCCTCTACTCAACGCGGCACGTCGCCCCCGCTTCACATCAACACGACTCAATAGTGCGAGTCCTACTAGGAAATAACCGCCGGTCATCAGCATGGCCAAGCGGTGATCGCCTTGCGACAACCAGCTCACCAGGCCGTAGGTCACCGGGCCGAGAATAGCGGAGAGTTTGACCGCGAGTCCCCACAGGCCGAAAAATTCGGCGCGGCGGTTGGCGGGACTCAGCAGACCCACCAAGGCGCGGCCGGCCGATTGGCTGCCGCCCAGACACAGGCCCGCCAGATTGGCCGCCAGCCAAAACAGGCCCGGCCCGCGCGCAAGCCACACCAGTGCGACCGTAACAAGCCAGCCCAGTAAAACCAAGGCAATAGCAGGGATGTGACCGATGCGGTCCTGGAGATACCCAAAGAAGAAGGCTCCGATGGCGGCGGTAACGTTGACCACCAGAATCAACTGTAAGGTGTCCTGGGTGGAGAAGCCCATCACTTGCGTGGCATAGATGGCGGCGAGGCTCACTACTGCCATGATGCCTGCCTGATAGAACACCGTGCAGATCAGGAACAGACGCAGATCGCGGTAATGGTGAACCCGTTTGAGAGTTTGCGCCACGCGCGCGAAGGCACCGGCCGCCACACTATGAGCTTGCAAGGCAGGGTTGGGTATCGCCCGCTCACGCAAAAACATAAAGGTGGGCAGGCTCGCCAGAGCGAACAGGCTCGCAGTGATGAGCATGGTCACGGGCACAAACTGAGCGGCTTGCTGCCCCTGCCCCTGCGCCCACGTCACGTAGGCAAGAGAAAGGCCGAGGCTTACTAATCCGCCCACATAGCCGAGCCCCCAGCCCCAGCCGGATACCCTGCCCAGCCCACGGCCGCGTGCCAGTTCAGGGAGAAAGGCAGCAATAATATTTTCACCGCTGCCGAAGAAAAAATTGGAGAGTACTATCAGCACTATGCCGAGCCAGAGATCGCCCGGGCCCACCCAACCCAATGCCGCGGTAGCCAGGACACAGCCTACGGTGGTCACCGCCAGCAGACGCTTCTTGGCGGCATAGATGTCGGCGTAGGCCCCCACCACGGGTGCGGTCAGCATAATGAGGGCGTAGGAAACCGCCAAGGCCAGGGTCCAGACCAGGGTGGCCCACTGCGCATTTCCCGCCACCTCCGCCACAAAATAGGCGTTGAAGATCGCGGTGATCACGACTGTGGTATAACCTGAGTTGGCAAAGTCATACATCGCCCAGGCCCACAGCTCTCCGGGGCGCACGTCTGCCGCGAGACTGCGTTTCATGGGTGCTCCTTATTGTTCTGGCGTGTATTCGGTACCGTCGCGTGCATAACCCTAACAGTATCGCTTGTAAATGGAAAATCCTGAAGTAATATCCGGTTACAGGCACTTGCCAGAGCCATGACGTGAACTGATCTGCTTAACCTACCGATATGCGGCCTATCTTTCACCCTCAATTAGTCAACGATCCATTCGGAGATCCAGGACTCTACATAGAGTTTCTGTTTGAAAAGCGCGCCCTGTTGTTTGATCTGGGAGATCTGCGGGCACTTGCGCCACGCAAGATTTTACGGCTCAGCGATGTCTTCGTCTCCCATGCGCACATGGATCACTTCGTGGGATTCGATCATCTCTTGCGCGTTTGCCTGGGGCGGGAGAAACGGCTGCGGCTGTATGGGCCGCCCGGATTTATAGATCAAGTGGAACATAAACTCAGCGCCTATACCTGGAATCTGGTGCACAATTATCCCGCCGACTTGACGCTGGAAGTATTGGAAATCCGCCCCGATGGAACCGCCAGAAGGGATATATTCCGCTGCCGTAAGGCCTTCCGGCGCGAAGGTGACAAGGAGTTCCTCCTCCCCGACAATGTGCTGCTGGATGAAACCGTGCTCCGGGTGCGGAGCACCTTTCTCGACCACAAGACACCTTGCCTTGCCTTCGCGCTGGAAGAGAAGCTGCATATCAACGTCTGGAAAAACCGGTTGGAGGAGATGCAATTAATCACCGGCCCCTGGTTGCAAACCTTAAAGAAAGCGGTGCTAGGCGACGCGCCGGACGACACCCTTATCCAGGTGCATGCGTGCGAGCGGGGCGCTATTTACGAAAAATGGCTTCCTCTCGGGCTGCTCAAGGAGAAGATCTTACGCATCGTGCCGGGGCAGAAAATCACCTATGTTACCGATGCGGTTTACCATGAACAGAATGCAAAGAAGATCGTGGCTCTTGCTCAGGATTCGGACATCCTCGCCATTGAAACCACCTTTTTGGAAGAAGACGCAGAGCGGGCGATGGAGAAGTATCACTTGACTGCACGTCAGGCCGGAATGCTGGCGCGGGCCGCCCGCGCGAAAAAGATAATCCCCTTTCATTTTTCGCCCAAATATGCAGGCGAAGAGTTGCGCTTGCGGGAAGAGCTGCACGATGCCTATACGGGTAACCGGTAATGCAGCCTGACAGTTACTCTTTCTCCTCCGACTTCGCCTGATCCCACAGCGCGTCCATTTCCTCTAGTGTGGATTGTTCCGGACTGCGTCCGCGAGCTGCGAGCAGCGTCTCGATGCGCCGGAAGCGTCGCTCGAATTTGGCGTTGACACGGCGTAGCGCCTGTTCAGGATCCACTCGCATGTGGCGCGCAAGATTGATGCATACAAAGAGCAGATCGCCGATTTCATCTTCCATGCGATCATGGGTGGAGCCAGCAGCGATTTCCTGACGGATTTCGTGCAGTTCTTCTTCGATCTTGGCAAGCACAAGACTTACCTGCGGCCAATCGAAGCCCACCTTTGCCACCCGCCTCTGGAACTCGGTGGCATGTTGCACCACCGGCAGTGAGGCGTCAATATCATCGAGTATGCTCGGCATCTGTTGTCGTGGATTTTATCTATGGAGGTAATCGGGGACAATCAAGCTTAGTATACTTTCAGACTCGACACTAGATGCTCGCTGGACAACAGACACCCATCGGTGTAAAAAGGGTGCCGGAAGAATTAGAGGACGACCCGCCGCCGCGCATTTGTTAGCAAAACGTTTGAGCGATATATAATCGCGCGGGGTCTTTTAATGCCTGCTCAAATGCTGCTCTAGATATTCCTTTAGCGCAACGGCATTATTAAATCTCTCCTCCTTTGAAGCATACACCAAGGTCACCTGGTGTTTCGTCGCCTTCGCTAAGAGCTGAGATACCCATTCAGGCCGCTGATCAAGCTCCCGAAAATAGCGGGACTTGAACTCACCCCACTTTATCGGCATATGACCAAACCATTTACGCAACGCATCGCTCGGTGCAATGTCCTTAAGCCAGAGATCGATCTCTGCCGCTTCCTTCTTAATACCACGCGGCCATAACCGGTCAATCAGGACCCTGAAGCCATCTGCTTTGGTTGGCTTTTCGTAAACCCTTTTAATGTGAACGGTCATGCCCTTGTATGACTACTCCTCACGCGTCCCCACGATACGGCGCACCGCCAGGGTCACCGCCTCGGCGTTGGGGATGGAGGCGGCTTCCAAATCGCCGTTATAGGGCGTGGGTACGTCCGCGGCGGCGACGCGCGCGATAGGCGCATCGAGCTCATAAAACGCCGCTGTGGGATCAG
>JAMDBH010000082.1 GCA_023487615.1 Gammaproteobacteria bacterium | reverse complement strand
TGCGCCCTTCACGGGCCTTGTAATCCTGCCGTTTTCAATCAGATAGGCCTCGCTGGCCGAGAACACGAACTTGCCGGAGGTGATGTCCACCTGGCCGCCACCGAAGTTGACGGCGTACAGCCCCTTGTCCACAGAGCGGATGATTTCATCCGGTGAATAATCACCCGCGCGCATGTAGGTGTTGGTCATGCGCGGCATGGGCAGATGCGCATAGGATTCGCGCCGTCCGTTGCCGGTGGGCTTGACGCCCATCAGGCGTGCATTCAGCTTGTCGTGGATGTAGCCCTTGAGGATGCCGTTTTCGATGAGCGTAGTGCACTGCGTCGGCGTACCTTCGTCGTCGAGATTTAGCGAGCCGCGCCGGTTTTCGAGCGTGCCGTCGTCCACCACCGTGCACTGTTCCGAGGCCACCCGTTCGCCGATGCGTCCCGCGAAGGCGGAGCTGCCCTTACGATTGAAGTCGCCCTCCAGCCCGTGGCCGATGGCCTCGTGCAGCAGCACGCCCGGCCAGCCGGGGCCCAATACCACCTGCATGGCGCCGGCGGGCGCCGCCACCGCTTCCAGATTCACCAAGGCCTGCCGCACGGCTTCGCGTGCGTAGCCGAGACCGCGCTCGCTGTCGAGAAAGTACTGGTAACTCACCCGCCCGCCACCGCCCGCACTGCCCTGTTCACGCCGGCCGTCTTGCTCCGCGATCACGCTCACGTTGAGCCGCACCAGCGGCCGCACGTCGGAGCAATAAAACATCACATAGCGGGCATTGGGCAGCGGCTTGACCCGCTCCAGCACGGTGCCGAGCCGCACGCCCTTCCACTTGCCGATGGCGCTCCAGCCCTCCACGCAATCGTGGCGGGTGATCTGGGTGCGTGCAGGCAGTGAGTGCAATTCGGCCAGGGAAAAGCTACCGGGGTGTTCGACCAGCCCTGTGACCTCCAGCCGCCAGTTGATAAACTCATCGGCGGCGAGCGCCTGATACTCGGGACTGTCGGGATTGTCGGTGCCGTTGCTGCGAAATACCGGGGAGAGATCCGCTGCGCTGAATTCCTTCGCCATCGCGTTCCGCGCCGTGACCAGGCGTTGAACGCGATAGGTCAGTTGCTCGGCGCTTTCCAGCATCCGTACGAACCCTTCAGTCCGGGACAGCTTGTCGCAGCCGGCCAAGAAGAGGGCTGACACCGAACCCAGGGCACGGAGCATGAAATTGCGGCGATTGACCTCTCCCGTGAGCAGCCCTCGCGCCTTTTTCACTTTTAACTTTTCACTATTCATTGCTTCACCGCATACCAGCCGGTAATCATGGAGCGGAGGTTATTCCAAACGCCACTGATCAGCACCATGAAGACGTGAATCAGCACAAAGCCGATGAAGGCGAAGGCAGTGATAAAGTGAATCGTGCGGGCCGATTGCCGCCCGTCGAAAAGTATCAGCAGTTCAGGAAAGGCGGCGTTCAGCATCGGCGACATGGACAAGCCGGTGAGTACGATCAGCGGCCCCAGGCCGAAGATCACCAGGATATAGGCGATCTTCTGCAGTACGTTATAGTGCCGCGCGGCCTCACCCTTGGGATGGCGGAACAAAAGATGATCGAGTACGGAACGGCCGATGCCGCGAAGATCCTTCCACCAGGGGATGAGGTCATTGGCAAGATGCCGGCTGATGATGGCGTAGAGTACGAACAGCAGGCCGTTTACGACAAACAGCCATGCGAAAAACAGGTGCCAGCGCCGCCCCATCGCGAGCCACTGCGGGCCGGGTAGGGTAGCCCAGTCGGGAAATCCGCGGGCGCGTATTTGTCCGGCGCCGTCTATCGAGGCGCCGAGGATGCCCGTGGTGTCATACGCGTAATCGAGGACGCGGGTTACGCCGATCAACTTGCCGTCCTCATCACGCATGGCCTTCAGGCTAAGCAGGGCTTTACCAGGATCGGAGCGTTCGCCCCAGTAGAGAGAGGGATGGGCGTTGAAGATTTGTAGGCCGCTCATCACCAAAATTGTGAGGCACAACACATTGACCCAGTGCGTCAGACGGACCGGCAGGCTGTGACGATAGATCCAGATTGCGGTTTTATTATTCATTCTGCATACCTGTAGCATGGGCAAACGTTTTTGTTTGCCCACACGGAATCACTATTATTAGCCTACTCTGATTAAAGTCGTACTACAATCCTCGTTTATGTACAGGGCTATTGTCTTTTTAGCGCTGTTCGGCGCGGCTGTTGTATTGAACGGCTGCGCCGGATTGCCCCACGTCAGTGCGCCGGAGGAAGGGCGCGGTGGCCCGGCACGCCCTTGCGAGGAATTTTTTTCAAGTGTTGACCAGGCGGTGATGAATGCGGGCGCGGCCGATGCGCAGGCTGCCCGTATTCCAGGCTTCCCCTATCTGCGCGCCGATCGTTTTCTTTCCAGTTTCCGCACCGAAGCGGTCTCGAATGCGGTCTTTACCGCTTGGGTAGAGAGGATGCAAACCTTGGCGGAAACCGGCTATCGCGTTGAACTCAATAACCTTGGCGAAGCCGAGCGTGTCCGTCTGCTGCGTTTCATTCCGGCAGGCATAAACAGCAATGATCTCAACGCGGCGATACGCGAGTGCGGCGGTATGTTGCGCGGCTCCGACATGAACGACCCGCAGCGGCGCGAAGCGCTTAGAACGATCGTGCGCATGCCACCCGAATACCTTAGCTGGCAACGTGTGGTGGGCTTGTACCCGCTGACTGCGATGGCCTTCGCCTGGGGCATTGATCGCTGGCATGAAGATGTGCGCCAGGTTTTTGCGCGCGACGTCGCCGCACTCCCCGTAGACGGACAGTTCGTCCGTTATGCGCCGGCTGCGCCATCCCCGCCGCTCAGCGCGCACGAGGTTGCGGCAATATTGGAACGCGCCCGCCGCAATCCGCTGCGTATCCCTGAGCCGAGCGCCGCGGATCTGCAGCGCCTCTTCAAGAATTTTGCGCCCATTTTTGAAGTGGATACCCTATCGGAGGACGATCGCCTTGGCGCGCCGATGTGGGCAAACGGCGAAAACCCTGTCGTTGATACCGCTCGGCCTACCCTCTACACGCTTAGTTCATACACCCGTTACGCAGATGAAATCCTGCTCCAGTTGAATTACGTCGTGTGGTTCCCCTCGCGCCCGCAGAGCGGCGCATTCGATCTCTTGGGCGGCCATATGGATGGGATCACCTGGCGCGTGACCTTAACGCCCGACGGCCGTCCATGGATGTACGACATCATCCACAATTGCGGCTGTTACCATCTGTTTATTCCTACTCGCCGCGCCGTACCCCGCGACCAGCCGGAAAGCCTGGAAGAAACCGCCTTCGTTCCTCAGCGTGCGCCGGAATTGCAGCCGGGAGCACATCTGACGCTACGCATTGCGCATACTACGCATTATTTGCAGCGGGTGTTGGAGTCTCCCACAGTAACAGGGCGCACCATCAGCTATCGGTGGGCCGGCTATGATGACTTGCGCTCGTTGCCCATTTTATACGGTGGAAGGCGCAGCCTGTTTCTAAGCGATGGCATCGTGCCGGGCAGCGAGCGCGGCGAAAGATATTTTTTCTGGCCGATGGGCATCCCTCAACCCGGCGCGATGCGCCAATGGGGACATCACGCCACCGCCTTTGTGGGCAGACGCCACTTCGACGATCCGGATATTTTGGAGAGATACTTCGAGTTGACACCGTAGAGGCAGGCAACCTGTTGCACACACTAAGTGACTTAGAACTTATCCATAAATAATTTACCGCAGAGGACGCAGAGGAATACCCTCAAGAAGGGTTCGTTTCTCCTCCGCGCCCTCCATGGTGAAGCTTTTTCATTGCAAGGGACACAGGGGAACTATGGATATACCCTTATTCATAGCTTCCCTAAGCGAGTTTCCAGTTCTTTCAACTTGATCTGCATCTGAGCACCCACATACATTTGCGGATAAGAGGCCTCGATGCCTTCCTTCTTCTCACGTTCCGCGATGGCCTGGGACGCCTGCCGGAAGGCCTCGATAAATGAAAATTGCTTGCTGAGCTGATCTTTGAAGTAGGCCTCGCCGAAGTAGGTGAAGTCATTTTCATTGGAGCAGCCGAATGATGTCTTGTCGGCGCGCGCGGCGGTGATAATCAAACTGTAATCGTTTTGGAGCGGCTCTATGAATCCGCCTGAATAACAAGCCGAGATCACGATGATGCGCCATTTAATCCCGGCGCGATCGAGCCTTTCGGACAAATCCCGCGGGGTGATGGGATTCAGCATCAACGGCCAGAAATCGGTGGACAGTTCATGTTTTTCCGACCCGTGGCTGGTTATAAACAAGAATAGAATATCGTCATCGGTGCGCATGATACTACCCAGATGATCGAGCACCAGCGACAGGTTGCTGGACGAGGCCAGTGGGGTGTCCCGCGCGGTTTTTTCGTTATTGATAAGCGCGATGGAGCGATCGCGCGTATCAAATCGTTCATCGAACTGGCGCCGGATATACTGCACCTCCTTCATGAATACATCTTGCAGGGCGTAACTGCCCATACCTACGAAATACAGATCACTGATGCCCGGCCGCTCCGGCAATAGCTTGGCCTTCATCTTAGCAATCAAATCCGGTTGCCGGTAAAACACCTGCTCCGCGTTGACCCACTTGCGCGGGGCCGAAGTAGATGTCTCGTCCCTATCGGCCAGCCAGAAGTCCGTGTGCGGCAGGTAATATAATGGTAAGACGGCGATCGCGCAAAACACCATGAACACAGGGAGCAGCCGCGGCAGGCGCGCAGTCAACAGCTTCAGGCTACGGAAAAAAATCAGCGCCTGCCAGGCGACGAGGACATAGTAGCTGTAATAAATCAGCCGTTGCGGCAGACCCGGCGGAACTTGCGCATAGACACCATCCAGTAACAGGGTTGCGGCATATATAATGGGCATGGCGCTCGCCGTGACCACCAGCAACTCCAACACCAAATAGGGCATACGGTACATCCAGGCGGCGACAACACAGGCGAACAGCAGCAGGGTAAGACTCAGACTGTAGGAAGATAATCCCCACAGGTTGAACTGCGCCGGGGCGCCGACGCGAAAATAGTCGGTGCCGATAGCGAGCAGCAGATCCAGTATGATGAGTGCGACGGCCTGCGCCAGGCTGATGTGAAAACCGGCGGTGCGAACCTGTCTTAGTGTTGCAAGATTTAACCCGCCGAGTAAATTGTGCAGAAAATTTCTCATTCGGGTTGCCTATATGGCTAAGTGAGCAAAAATTCCAGCAAGGCCTTTTGCGCGTGCAAGCGATTTTCCGCTTCGTCCCATACAACGCTGTGCGGTCCGTCTATCACCTCGGCGCTCACCTCTTCACCGCGATGTGCAGGCAGGCAGTGCATGAACAGTGCGTCGGGTTTGGCGAGCGCCATGAGCTTGGCGTTCACCTGATAATCCGCGAAGTCGCGGGCGCGCGTGTCCTGTTCCTGTTCCTGGCCCATACTGGCCCAGACGTCGGTGACGACCAGGTCGGCGTCTTTCACCGCTTCGCGCGGATCGCGGACCAGTTTGGAGTTTTTCGCGCCCGCCTTGAGCAGGGCGCGGGCCGGATCGTAGCCCGGCGGTGAGGCGATGCGCAGGTTAAACTCGAACAGCCGCGCCGCCTCGATATAGGAGTGACACATATTGTTGCCGTCACCCACCCAGGCCACGGTCTTGCCCTTGATGTCGCCGCGCTGCTCGACGTAGGTCTGAATGTCGGCGAGCAACTGACAGGGATGGTAGGTATCGGTAAGCGCGTTGATGACCGGCACCTGCGAGTGCGCTGCGAAGCGCTCCAGCTTTTCATGGGCGAAGGTGCGCACTACGATGGCGTCCACCATGCGCGACAGTACGCGCGCGGTGTCCTCCACCGGCTCGCCGCGTCCAAGTTGGGTATCCTGCGGCGATAAAAAGATGCTTCCGCCGCCGAACTGGATCACGGCGCTTTCAAAAGAGACCCGTGTGCGCGTCGAGGACTTCTCGAAGATCAGCGCCAGCACTTTATTTTTCAGCGGCTCGTAACGCTCGCCGGCGCGCAGCATGGTCTTGAGCTCTATCGCGCGCCGAATCAATGTATGCAGTTCGGCGGCGGTGAGGTCCGCCAGGGTCAAAAAGTGACGCACGGCCATAGGTCAGACGACGCTAGGCGGCTTTGGCAAAGGCGTGTATCAATGTACTCACACCCTCGATGATCTGGTCGGCCTCACCGTCAGTGAGGATAAGCGGCGGCAACAGCCGCACCACTCTCTCGGCGGTGACGTTGATGAGCAGACCCTGCGAAAGCGCCTGGCCGACCAGCTCGGCGCAGGGACGATCCAATTCGATGCCGATCATCAGGCCTTTGCCGCGGATGGCCCGTACCTGCTGATGACCGGCCAGTGCGCGCGCAAAGCCATTGAGCATGCGCTCGCCCAGAACCGCGGCGCGCTCATCGAGATGCCCCTGCTCCAAGGTGTGAAGCACGGCGAGCGCCGCGCTGCACGCCAGGGGATTCCCGCCGAAGGTGGTCGCATGACTGCCAGGTTTGAAGGTCTGCGCGGCCTCGCCCCGCGCGAGGCAGGCGCCGATTGGTACGCCGTTGCCGAGTCCCTTGGCCAGCGTCATGACATCGGGTTTTATATCGCTGTGCTGGAAGGCGAACCACTTGCCGGTGCGGCACATGCCGGTTTGAATCTCGTCGAGCATCATGAGCCAACCGTATTCATCGCACAAGGCGCGCACGCCGCTGAGATAATGTTCATCGGGGACGTTGACGCCGCCCTCGCCCTGTATGGGCTCAATCAGCAGCGCGACGATGTTGTGATTGTTTCTGGCGACGGTGCGCAGCGCATCGAGATCGTTAAAGGCGACCCGCACAAAGCCTTGCACCAGCGGCTCGAAGCCGGCCTGGATGCGGCGGTTGCCGGTGGCGGTGAGGGTGGCCAGGGTGCGGCCATGAAAGCTGTCCTCCGCAACCACGATGGTAGGCAACTGGATGCCTTTTTGATGGCCGTAGAGGCGCGCGAGTTTGATGGCGGCCTCGTTGGCCTCCGCGCCGGAGTTGCAGAAAAACACCTTATCCATGCCGGACAGGCGGATCAGTTCGGCCGCCAATTCTTCTTGTCTCGCAACCCCGTAGTGATTAGAGGTGTGCACCAGGCGTCCGGCCTGGGTGCAAATCGCCTCGGTCACCGCCGGATGGGCATGGCCTAAACCGCACACCGCCACCCCGCTGAGGGCATCGAGATATTTACGGCCGTGGTTGTCCCACAACCAGGCGCCGGCGCCGTGATCGAAGGTGACCGGCAGCCGGTTATACGTGGACATTAATGAATCCGTCATGTTCCAGAATCCCAAAAACAAAAAGGCAGCCCCATGACAGGGCCGCCAGTTATAAAATGCAATTTTAACCTAAAAACGCCTAACGGCAAATGTAAGCGGTGTGTAGTACGACATCAGGTAAACAGTGTCACGCCGTGGCCCGAGGCGCCCATAAAGAACAGCATGGGGATCGAAAGCGCGGTGTTGGTGCGCGAAGCAAGAAAGGCTGCGCGCCGGGCCTTGGCCTTCTCGGCGTCCGTAGCGGGCTTGAGCCCCAACACCTTTTTCTGGTTCGGCCAAATTATTCCCCATACATTCAACAGCG
>JAMDBH010000015.1:4406-7733 GCA_023487615.1 Gammaproteobacteria bacterium | reverse complement strand
TCCATAAATGGGAGATCGTGCAGGAGCCTTCGTATTCCAGTTCGGAATGGGTGACATGGGCGTGATGAAGCTTGGCTTTGAGCAGGGTGTACTGCATGGCGGGACCTCCTGATAGAACCGTATTATCTAACTTTGGGGGTCGCCCTGCAACGTCACCTGGAGATTGTCTATCAGGCGCGTAGTGCCCAGCCAGGCGGCGGCGAGGATTACCACGTCCCGGTCACCCGCACCGGCGGGGCCGAGATCCTGCGTCCGGCACACCGTGAGGTAATCGGGTCGCAGACCGGCATTACGCAGCCACACCAGCCCTACTTCCTCGGCAGTGGCAATGTCGCCTCCCTTACCCTTCATGAGCTGATAACGCACGGCGCAGAGGGCCTGATAGAGTTGGGGAGCGTTGCGCCGCTCCTCCGCCGACAAATAACCGTTGCGCGAGCTTATGGCGAGTCCGTTCGGCTCGCGTACCGTGGGTACGCCCACGATCTCAATCGGCATGGCGAGGTCTTTGACCATACGGCGGATAATCAGCAATTGCTGGTAGTCCTTTTCGCCGAACACGGCCACATCAGGCTGCACGATATTGAACAGCTTGTTGACGACGGTGGCGACACCCCGGAAATGGCCGGGACGGGAGGCCCCGCAGAGGATATCCGGTAGGCCGGGGACTTCTACCTTGGTGCTGGCGCCCAGTCCGTCCGGGTACATTTCGGCGGGTTCGGGGGCGAATAGTATATCTACGCCATTTTCTGACAAAATGCGGCTATCTTCTTCTAATGTGCGTGGATATGATGTGAAATCCTCATTCTGACCGAATTGCAAAGGGTTCACAAAAATGCTCACCACGACCCGTTTTGCCTGCTTTTTGGCGATCTCCACCAGTTTGAGGTGACCGGCGTGCAGGTTGCCCATGGTCGGTACAAAGGCAATGCGCTCGCCTTTCACTCGCCAAGGCGCTAACTCCGCCCGCAAAGCACTGATGGTTTTTATGGTATGCATTAGGGTACCTCTAAAAATAGTGGATTTTGCCTTTAGGCAAGGCGAAATTCTGCGCGGAAGCGCAGTGTACACGGCAGTACATGAGCATTCCGAGCAGAATTTCAACGCCGCATAAAGACAAAAGACGCATTTTTAGAGGCGCCCGTTAGCTGAAGGTATGTTCCGCGGCAGGAAAAGCACCTAATTTTACGGCCTTGATGTAGGCTTGTATCGCCTCTTGAATACCGGCCTCGCCCGCCAGGAAATCTTTGGAAAACTTGGGGCGTTTCTCCGTGATGCCCAACAGATCATATAGCACCAGTATCTGGCCGTCGGTCTGCGGCCCAGCCCCGATACCGATTACCGGGGCCGTGGCGTGACGGGTGATGTCGGCGGCCAGGGCAGCAGGCACCGATTCCAGCAGCAACAGACTGGCGCCGGCCTCCTCCAGACTCTTGGCGTCATCGAGCAGGGTCTGGGCGCTCGCCGGGTCGCGCCCTTGCACGCGATAACCGCCGAGTTGGTGCACCGATTGCGGCAGCAGGCCAAGGTGCGCACATACGGGTATGCCACGCACACTGAGTTCCCGCACGGTCTCGGCCAGCCATGCGCCGCCCTCCAGTTTGACCATTTGCGCCCCGCCCTCCTGTAGGATGCGCGCCGCGTTGCCGACGGCCTGCGCCGGACTTGCGTAGCTCATAAACGGCATGTCGGTGACCACGAAGGCGCGCCGGGCGCCGCGCCGCACGTTGCGGGTGTGGTAGATCATGTCCGCCACCGTGACAGGTAACGTGCTGTCGTGACCTTGTATGACCATGCCCAAGGAATCACCCACCATAAGTAGCTCCACACCCGCCTCGTCGAGCAGCCGGGCGAAGCTCGCGTCATAGGCGGTGAGACAGGCGATCTTTTCGCCCCTGCGCTTCATCTCGCGCAGGGTGGTGAGAGTCACCGGCTTGAGGGAAGTCATAAGGCAATAGGCAACGGATTGAAGTAATGTCGCCCGCGCTGGACGGCACGGGCCCGCTCCAGTAATTGCTGATAATCCTGCTCGTTGTTGACGGGGTCTATCTCGGCGGCATTGACGATCAACAAGGGTGCGGCGGCATAGTGATAGAAAAAGTCCGTGTACGCATCCACCAGGCGTTGCAGATACGCCGTCTCGATGAGCCGCTCGTGATGCAGGCCGCGCTTGTGGATACGCGCCAGCAATACTTCCACCGGGGCCTGCAGATAGATGACGAGATCCGGCGCCGGGGCATCAAGAGTGAGCTGGCCATACACCTGCTGATATAGGCGTAACTCATCATCATCGAGAGTCAACTCCGCGAACAGGCGATCCTTTTCCATCAGGAAATCGGATACCCGCGCCGGCCGGAACAGGTCCCTCTGGCGCAGAGCCTTGATCTGACGGGCGCGCTGGAACAGGAAATATAGTTGCGTCGGCAGGGCCGCCTGGCGCGGATTTTGATAGAAGCGCTCAAGAAACGGGTTATCTTGCGCCTCTTCCAGCAACAGCGAGGCTCCCAACGAATCGGCGAGCCGTCCCGCGAGGCTGGTCTTGCCTACCCCTATCGGGCCTTCCACAACGATATAACGGTGTTGCTCGGAGGGCGTTATGCTGGTCATTAGAGCGAAATAGGCAGCGGAGTCAGTTTCTGTTTGGGACAATGTTTGAACAGTTCTTGCAGGGCGCCCTTACCGGGTATGTGCAACTCTGGATCAAGCTCGGCCAGAGGATACAGGACAAAGGCACGTTCGTGTAGCCGCGGGTGGGGCACCGTCAAGCTCGAGTCCGCATAGTGCAGGTCGCCGTACAAAAGAAGATCGAGGTCCAACGTGCGCGGGCCCCATTGTTCACCCGTACGTATTCTCCCATGCCGGTGTTCAATCTCCAACAATTGCTTGAGTAATTCCTTGGCGGATAAAGCGGTCTCCAGCAGCGCCACGGCGTTCACATAATCCGGTTGGCCCGCGGGACCCAGCGGCGCGCTCAGATACAGGCTGGAGTGTTTGATGAACCGCGTGTGCGGCAGCTTGGTGAGTTCGGTAAGGGCGCGGGCAACCTGCCGTTCCGGGTTGTCCAGATTGCTACCCAGCCCCACATAGGCGCGTACCGCTGGCATGGGAAAGGGATGGCTATCGGCGCCGGCGGCGCTTGCGGGGGGCCGGCGCCCTGGTACGGCTGATCATCGTCTCCTGAGCGGGGCCTTGTGCGGTTTGAAGCTCGGTCCACCAGTCGCACAGCTTCTGGTCGACCTCGCCGGCCTCGCCGCGCAGCAGCAAAAAATCGTAGGCGGCGCGGAAGCGCGGGTGCGTGACCAGCCGCGCGGGGCGCCGCCCGCTCAGCAT
>JAMDBH010000015.1:0-4396 GCA_023487615.1 Gammaproteobacteria bacterium | reverse complement strand
GTCGCACAGTTCCTGTAATGGCTCACCCGCCGCATTGCGCAACAGGAGAAAATCATAAGCGGCGCGGAAACGGGGATGGGCAAGCAGCCGCAACGGCCGCTTTCCGGAGCGCTGCGCAAACCGGGGCTGCATGGCCCATATCTCGCGCATGGGTACGGTAAAACGTTTCGGCACGGCGACCCGGCGGATCTGAGACGAGATCACCCTATCGGCGGCCGCCTCCATCGCCTGGATCTCGCCGGTCGCTCCCGGCGTCCTGCCTCCCGCGACACTAGTAGAACCCTTCGCTAGCGCTCTTCCCTGTACGTCGCTATCGGCGCCGCGCAACTGTTCGACCAACAGCCGCATCGGCCCCCACAACAGGGCCGCGAATAGAAATGCCGGGGTGACTGGTTTATCCTCCGCGATTCGCGCATCAGTATTGGTCAGCGCTTGGGTGAGCAAACCGATGTGGGGGCCGGGATGTTCCAGGCTCGCCTCGGTCTGGGGAAACAGGTGGCGGAATAACTGGTAGTGGCGCATCAATTCAAAGGTCTGCACCGCGCAACCGCCCATGAAGAGCTTGAGCACCTCTTCGAACAGGCGCGCGGAGGGAATATCCTCGAGCAGATAGCCCAGCTCGAACAGCGGCGCCTCGCTGTCGGGGTGAATACGAAACCCCAGCTTGGCGGCAAAGCGCACGGCACGCAACATGCGGACCGGGTCTTCACGGTAACGGAGCTGAGGGTTGCCCACCAGGCGCATAAAACCCAGCCGAAGATCGGCGAGACCGCCGGTGTAATCTATGACGCTGCCGTCGCCGCTGTCGTAGAACAAGGCGTTGACTGTGAAGTCGCGCCGCAAGGCATCCTCTTCGAGGGTCGTTCCATAGACGTTATCCCGGACAATTCTGCCACTGTCACTCTGATCGGTCGCTCCCGGCGTCCTGCCCCCCGCGACACCAATACTTTCCTGTGTGTCGGAGGCTTCGGAATCAACTCGTCCGCCGCGAAAGGTGGCAACCTCCACGATCTCGCGGCCAAAGCGCACGTGGGCCAGGCGAAAACGCCGCCCGATCAGGCGGCAGTTGCGGAACAAATGCTCCACCTGTTCGGGATGGGCATTGGTCGCGACATCGAAGTCCTTGGGTTCGCGGCCGAGCAACAGATCGCGCACGCAGCCCCCTACCAGATAGGCCTCGTAGCCCGCCCCCTTGAGCCGGCTCACCACCCGCATCGCGTTCTCGCTGATCAAACTGGCTGCGATGGTGTGATCGGTATGGCGGAGGGGGCTCGTTATGGCTGTGTCTTTTTTTATGATGGATACCTTATCGTGCTGCAAACCGGCTTGAGTAGCGCGGTCGTTCGCGTATAATAGCATTTTTCCGCCGTACAGGGACGTGCCAGTGTCGCGGGAGGCAGGATGCCGGGAGCGACCGCGCAGAGCCCCACAACCCCGCTTCTCTTGCTCCCTTCGTCTAGTGGCCTAGGACACCGCCCTCTCACGGCGATAACAGGGGTTCGAGTCCCCTAGGGAGCGCCATTACGCAGCGCGCTTGTCGCCCTTCAGTTCCTGACGGATGACCTTCCGCAAGGTGGCTTCCAGTTTCTCTTGGTCAATCGCGTTTTTCAGGGCTTCGTTGATAAGCGTTTGATAGCCACGCGCCCCGGCCAATTTCTTGAAATGCTGGATAACCGCTTGGTCCAGGTAGATGTTGACACGCTGTTTGGGTTGCAAAATACGCCCACGCTCGCGCTTCCTGAGCACCAGTTTGCCGCTATCAATATCGGCCTGCCTGATGGGGGAGCACTCATTCAACATATCGGTAGTAGATCGCTTGCTCATGCCTGTCCGCCTTTCGCATGGAAATAATCCGGATTTCTTCATCCGTTTCAGTGGTGACAATAACGACTACCTCCTCATGCAACAGCCCCAAGGTGATAAATCGCTGTTCGTCACAGTCAAAGCGGTTATCCTCGAACGTGACTACCTTCCCCGATTCGATAATCTGCTTCGCGTCGTCAAAGTCCAATCCGTGTTTTTGAGATTCGCCGCTTTCTTCTTGGGATTATAGCTGTAGCGCACGGTTAAATATACATATATTTATACATAATAATCAAGCCATGATGTGTTCAGGCCGTGCTCAAACCGCCTGCTTGACAGGAGCCATTACATTCACTGTACCCGGCGCATCAGCACGGTCGCTAATCCGAAAAACAACAGCGCGGGCAGCGCGGCAGTAAGCAGCGGGCTCAAGTTATAGACCACCCCTGCTTGCGTAAAGGTTTGGTTGAACAGATGGAATCCGATGCCTACCATGCTGCCGATCAACAGCCTCTGCCCCATGCCCGCGGTGCGCAGCGCGCCAAACGTAAAGGGCACCGCCAGGAACATCATGACCGCGGTGACGACCGGCGCGACGAGTTTCCCCCAGAAGGCCTGCTCGTAACGCACGGCGCTTTGTCCGTTGTCGCGCAAATAGCCGATGTACCTGTAAAGATCCCAGACCGAGAGCTTGTCGGGTTTGATCGCCACCAGATTGATGATTTCGGGGCTCAACAACGACTCCCACGCCGCGCTCTCGATCCTGCGCGTGGTGACACCGTTATCGCCGACGTAGGTTTGCACGATGCCTTCCAGGCGCCACGTGTTGTTTTCATAGTGGGCCCGTTCGGCGTAGGTCGTCACCCGCAGGTTGTAGTGCTTGTCGAATTCATGGATGGAGATGTCGCCCAGGCGGTCACCGGGAAGAATGGTGCGGATATTGATAAAGCTCTGACCGTCACGGGTCCAGAATCCGTAGTTGGTCTTGAGGGTGATGCGGTCGCTCAAGGCGATCGAACGCTGGGTTTGCGCGAACTGCTCGCTCAGCGGTGCGAGCAGTTCGCCGACGGCCATTGCAGCGAGTATCATCACCGCCCCCAACTTCATGACCGATAATGTGATCTGCGCCAACGACACACCGGCGCTGCGGATGACAATCAGTTCATTGTTGCTCGCGAGCCATCCCAGGCCCAGCAAAGTACCCAGCAACGCCGCCACCGGAAAAAGTTCGTAAAAGTGGCGGGCCTGAATCAGTAAGGCATACTGTAAGGCCTGCGCCAAGCCATAATTGCCTTTGCCGACATCGCCCAGTTGCTCGGCGAAGTCAATAAAGAAAAACAAGGCGAGCAAGACTAGCGTGACCAGCAGCGTGCTGAGCGCGACGGTGTTGCCGAGATAGCGATCCAGAATACGCATGCCGTCAATCTGCTCGCGGCGGCGCTCGCAATGCGGAGAAATCAGGTCGCAACACCTTCAACCCCATTTGCTGCGCGAACAGCGCGACCACCCCCATCAGCACCAACCCATGCACCCACCACATGCCGAGCAAGGAAGGCGTTGCGGCTTGTTCCACCCATGAACGCGCCACAGTCATCAGATTCACATAGATTACATACACCAGTACTGCGATAAACAGCTTGCCGTAGCGGCCCTGGCGGGGCGTAGTGCGCGCCAGCAGCGCTCCCAGCATGGCGAGCAACACCATCGAAATCGGCAGGGAAAGCCGCCACTGCAACTCTGCCCTCGCGCCCTCTCCCAACGCGCGCAGCAAGGGGTCCACTCCCGTGACTTCGCGGAGTGTGTGTTGAACGGGTACATCCTTCTGTTCGATGCGCACCGTGTATTTCATGTATTTGATGATCTTGAAATCGCTGCCGCCCGGCGTCCATTCATAGCGGTTGCCGTTTTCCAGTACGACGAATTGATCGCCGGTCTTTTTATCCACGTATTGGTAACCGTTTTCCGAGGAGAGGATGTTAATGACATCGCCCTGCCTGCTCTGAATGAAGATGTTATGCATCTTTTCCATATCCGGCGAGAGCCGTTCGACATACAGGATATGATCGCCCTGGCGTGACTCCTTGAAACGCCCCGGCGTGATGATCTTGATCTCGGAGGTCGCCTCGGCGCGCTTCCTGATCTCATTGGTCTGGCCGTTCGCCCAGGGTTCGATATAAAAGGTCAGCGCAGCCACCAGCAGCGCCATCACCACCCCCGCCGCACCTATGGTTTGCACGATGCGCAGCGGACTTACGCCGCACGCGGCCAGCACCGTCATTTCACTGTCCTTATACAGACGTCCGAGCGCCAGTACCACGGAGAGGAAAAACGCGAGCGGTAACAACAGGGAAAGCACGCTGATGGAACGGAATGCCAACAAGGCCCACAGCACATCGGAAGGAAGTTTGCCCGCCGCCGCTTCGGCCAGGTATTGCACAAATCGGTTGCTTAAAAAAATGAGCAACAAGACGGGCATGACGGCCAGCAGGGTAAGCGTCACTTCTTTAATGAGATAGCGGTCTATGATAGGCATCGCCGGCGGCTACAAATGAGGCTTTTTGAGGTAAACTAGTTTGAATTATGGCACAACCGG
>JAMDBH010000041.1 GCA_023487615.1 Gammaproteobacteria bacterium | reverse complement strand
TCTACCATGACGACCTCGGTGGCGCCGCGCGATAGCGCCTCTAAGCCCAGAGCGCCGCTGCCGGCGAACAGATCCAGACAGCGAGCGCCTTCGATGATAGGCGCCAGCCAATTGAACAAGGTCTCGCGCACCCGATCCGGCGTCGGACGTAGCCCCTCGACATCGGGGAAGCCCAGCCGGCGACTACGCCAGCGACCGCCGATGATGCGCAGTTGATTGGGGCGTTTAGTTTTGGTTGGCTTGCGCGCCGCCACCGACGATGACCGTGACCATCTGTTCAGGTTTGATGCGGCGCTTAAAGGCGTCGCGGATCTGTTCCAGGGTAACCTGCTCGACCTTGCGGTTGTAGCTGTCCAGGTAGTCGAGCGGCAACTGGTAAAAACCGATCAGCGCCAGATAGTCGAGCAGATTGGCGTTGCTGTCTATGCGCAGCGCAAAGCCGCCGGTGATATTCTGCTTGGCGGCCTTGAGTTCTGCGGCGGTCGGGCCGTTCTCGACGTAGTTTTTCAGCGTATCCCGCAACACTTTGAGGGCCGCCTCGGTCTGCTCGTTGCGGGTTTGCAGGCCGAGGGTGTATGGCCCCGGCTCACGCATCGGCTGGAAGTAACTGTAGGTGCTGTAGGAGAGCCCGCGTTTTTCGCGGATCTCCTCAGCGAGCCGCGCGACCAGGCCGTTGCCGCCGAGGATGTGGTTACCTACGACCAGCGGGAAATAGTCGGGGTCGTCGCGGCTGATGCCGGGCTGGCCAACCAGGATGTGGGTTTGTGCGGAGCTGTAAGGGATCTCGATCGTGCGGCCCGCGTCCAGATCATGCACCTTCGGAAGTGTGGGTGCGGCCTCACCCTCGGGCAGCTTGCCTGCCAGCGTCTCGGCAATAGCCTCCGCCTCCTTGCGCGTGACCGCGCCGACGATGGCGACCACGGCATTGTGCGCCACATAATAGCGGTTGTGAAAGGCGATCAGGTCATCGCGGGTGAGTTGCTTTATGCTGTCCGGATTGCCGAGCGCCTGCGTGGCATACGGATGTTCGCCGTACACTGCCTTAAAGAAGGTCTTGCCGGCTATCTCGCCGGGAGATTGTTCTTGCGCCTGGAGATGGGTAAGCACCCGGCTCTGTTCGCGCTCGAAGCCATTTTGCGGAAAGCTCGGCTGCGTCAGGATCGTCGCGATAGCCTGCAAGGCCGGCTGCAGCAGCTCGGGTTTGGTCAGGCTGCGCAGGCTGACACTCGCCATGTCACGGTCCGCGCCGGCGCCGAATTGCGCGCCGAGATCGGCGAAGCGCTCCGCGATCTGATCGGCGTTAAGCTCGCCGTCAGCCGTCTTGGCGCCGTCGTCGAGCAGGCCGTTGGTTAGCGCGGCGAGCCCGGGCTTGCCGCCGTCGCGTGCGCTGCCCGCATCAAACACCACCCGCACGTCCACCATGGGTAATTCCGGCGCCGCGACAAAGTAGACGCGCGCGCCGTTTTGGATTTGCCACTGTTCAATCTGCGGCCCGGCTTGGGCGACGGTGGGAAGCAACAAGGACAATAATAAAATCCAGCATGCAGTTGCACATCTCAAAACAAGGTGAGGGGTGAGGGGTGAGGGGTGAGGGGTGCTAACGTACATTGCCGCCTCCTAAGTGACCGTCCGACGGCGCAGGCGGTTTCTTGTTGGGATCGAGGGGTAGCGGTTCCAGCACTGCGACGGTGAGCCGGTCGTCGTTCAGATAATTACGCGCGACCTGTTGGATCTGTTGTGCGGTGACCGCGTTGATGCGATCGAGATAGCTATCCTGCAACCGCCAGTCGAGGCCGACGGTCACCAAGGTTCCGATCTGCATCGCCTGGCCGAAGGTGGAGTCCTGCTCATAGACCTTACCGGCCACGACCTGCGCCTTGATGCGGGCAAGCTCCGCCTCGCTCACCGGCTCGTCCTGCAGGCGTTTGATTTGGTCACGCAGCGCCTGCTCAAGCTCGGCGACGCTGCGGCCCTGTGCGGGCGTTCCCTCGATCGTAAACAGATCAGGGACGCGGGAATACAGGTTATACCCCGCACCGGCGCTCGCGGCGATGCGTTCTTCGCGCACCAGGTGCTTGGCGAGTCGCGCGCTGTTGCCGCCGGACAGAATTCCCGACAACACCTCCAGGGCATAGGGTTCCCAGTCCGCGCCTTGGGAAGCGGTCAGCGACGGCGTCTGATAGCCCATCAGCAGATACGGCAGTTCGGCCGGGGCCTTCACTATCGCCCGCCGCATGCCCTTTTGCTCGACCTCGCGACGCGGTTTAAGCGGCATCAATTTGCTGGGTTTGAGCGGCCCAAAATATTTTTTAGCGAGAGCAAACACCTCCTCGGGCTGCACATCGCCTACCACCACCACGGTGGCGTTGTTGGGCGCATACCAGGTTTTGTACCACTGCTTCAAATCATCGAGAGTCATATTCTCGAGATCGTCCATCCAGCCGATCACCGGGTTCTGGTAAGGGCCGTTATGAAACGCCGTGGCGGCGAAATGTTCATAGGTGAGCGATTCGGGGTCGTCGTCGGTGCGCAGTCGGCGCTCCTCCATCACCACTTGGACCTCCTTGACGAACTCCTCCTGCTTGAGCAGCAGGTTGCGCATGCGGTCGGACTCCAGTTCGAAGCTCACCGGCAGGCGCGATTTTTCCAGTTGTTGGTAATACGCCGTGTAGTCGCGGCCGGTGAAGGCGTTTTCCCGGCCGCCGTTGGCGGAGATGATGCGCGAGGCCTCATTGGGACCGTGTTTGCGGGTGCCCTTGAACATCATGTGTTCCAGTACATGCGATAGCCCGGTGACGCCGCTGTGCTCGTAGCTGGAGCCGACCTTGTACCAGACCTGTGAGACGACCACAGGCGCGCGGTGATCCTCCTTGACGATCAATTTAAGACCGTTGTCCAGTTTGAATTCATGGACCTCGGCAGGCGAGGCGGCGGCCGTCCAAGTGACGCAGAGCAGTATGATGAGAAACAATCTAGGCATCGGATAAATCCTTTGTAAGTTAGCAGGTTGTTGTTGAAAAACACTCTGCGTGCGGTGCACGGATGTGCCGCCATTTTCAAGCACGGTGTAGACGCTTGAAAAATGGAGCCAAGCAAAAATCGCACTTTTTGCCTAGCGAGTTGGAAAAGCCCATGGATGGGCTTTTCCAACATCCTATTAGCAGTTCGTCTAAAACCGGCCTGAGTGATAGGATAACGTATCCAGCGCATGCTATGACCTAAAAAGCTATGTTCAGTTTCAGAAAAGACAAATCTCCACCCTCAGCCACCGCGACGGGTGATACAAGCTCTGACGTACAAGGAAGAGCGCCAGCGAAGGATCCTACTAATAATGTCGCGGGAGGCAGGATGCCGGGAGCGACCGCCGGCGTCGAGTCTCCCGCCGCAACTGGGCGGGGCCTATTCTCGCGTCTCAAGACCTCGCTCGGCCGCACCCGCAGCAACCTGGGCGAGGGCCTCTCCCGGTTGGTGCTCGGTAAGCGGCAGATAGACGCGGCGCTGTTGGAGGAGATCGAGACGCAGTTGTTGAGCGCCGATCTGGGTGTGGAGGCGACGCAGACGATCATCGAGGATCTGACTGCGCGCGTGGCGCGGCGTCAATTAAGCGATGCGGCGGCCCTATTTGCCGCGCTGCGCGCAGACCTGCTCGCCATCCTAGAGCCGTGCAGCCGGCCGTTGCAGGTTGACCACGCGCAGCGGCCGTTTGTGATACTGATGGTTGGCATCAACGGCGCAGGCAAGACCACCAGCATCGGCAAACTCGCCAAACTGTTGCAAGGCCAGAGCCACTCTGTGCTGCTGGCCGCCGGCGACACCTTTCGCGCCGCCGCCATCGAACAGTTGCAGGTCTGGGGCGAGCGCAACGCCATTCCGGTGATCGCCCAGCACAGCGGCGCGGATTCGGCCTCGGTGATCTACGACGCCCTGCAGGCCGCCAAGGCGCGCGGCGCAGACGTGCTGATCGCCGACACTGCGGGCCGCCTGCACACCCAAGGCAATCTGATGGAGGAACTGAAGAAGGTCAAACGGGTGATCGCCAAGGCCGATCCCGGCGCGCCCCATGAGGTGCTGCTGGTGCTGGACGCCGGCACCGGCCAGAACGCCCTCAATCAGGCCGAACAGTTTCATCAGGCGGTCGGGGTAACCGGTATTATCCTCACCAAACTCGACGGCACCGCCAAGGGCGGCGTCATCTTCGCCATTGCCAAGAAACTCGGTTTGCCTATACGCTACATCGGCGTCGGCGAAGGGATCGAAGACCTGCGCGAGTTTAACGCCAAGGAGTTTGTGGAGGCGTTGTTTGATGAACAACAGTAGCAAGTTTCAAGTAGCAAGTAGTAAGAAAAACACGTTGTTTCAGATTCTCCTTGTTACTTGTCACTTGCTACTTGACACTGTAGTTATATGATCCACTTCCACCAGGTCTCCAAGCGCTATCCCGGCGGTTATGAGGCGCTGAACCGACTGGATTTTGAACTCCAGCGCGGCGAGATGGCCTTCCTCACTGGCCACTCCGGCGCCGGCAAAAGCACGGTGCTGAAGCTCATCACCCTGCTGGAGCGCGCGAGCAGCGGTCAGATCATCGTCAACGGACAAAACCTGTCTGCGCTCAGCAATCGGCGCATCCCTTATCTGCGCCGCAGCATCGGCATGGTCTTCCAGAGTCATAGGCTGCTCAATGACCACACGGTGTTCGACAATGTCGCACTGCCGCTGGTGATCGCCGGTCTCGGTGCAGCGGAGATCGGCCGGCGGGTGCGCGCCGCGCTAGACAAGGTCGGGTTGCTCGGCAAGGAGCGGCTCTATCCCCTGGTCCTGTCGGGCGGCGAGCAACAGCGCGTCGGTATCGCCCGCGCCGTGGTCAACAAGCCGCCGCTGTTGCTTGCCGACGAGCCGACCGGCAATCTCGACCCGGAGCTGTCGCGCGAGATCATGAAGCTGTTTCAGCAATTCAATCAGTTCGGTGTAACGGTGTTGATTGCAAGCCATGATGTGAGCCTCATCGAGAGCTTGTCGCAGCGCACGCTCACCCTCAAAAACGGCTGGCTGACCGGCGATAGTAAGGCGCATGAAGAATCTCTTCGGCAGCGGTAGGCGCCGCACAGGGGCGACACCCGTTGCGCGCGAGAAGCTGCAACGGCCGTCAGAACAACCGGAAGCCAGGCTTTCTGCGCCCGCACCCCGGCGCCGCTTTGGCGCCTTTATCCTGTTACACCTGCAGGCGTTTGTCGCCACGCTCGGACAGTTGAGCCGCGCCCCTATCGCCACCTTAATGACGGCCGCCGTCATCGGCATCGCGCTCGCCTTGCCCGCCGGGCTGTATGCGGTATTGAGCCCTATTCAGGCGCATAGCACACAATGGCGCGACGAGCGGCAGATTTCGGTCTTTCTCAAGCCCGGGGTCGGCGACGCTCAGGCAAGCGCGCTCGCCGGGCGATTGCGCACGCTGCCGGGTGTGTCGCAGGTCAAGCTGATTAGCCGCTCACAAGGACTCGAGGAGATGCGCAAACAGAGCGGTTTTGCCGAGGCCTTGGCGATGTTGGATGAGAATCCCCTGCCGGCTCTGCTGGTGGTCTATCCCACGCCGCCTCCCGCAGGAACTTCGCCTGCTCAGGCGGTCACGGAACTGCTCACCACGCTACGGGCTCTCCCCGACGCCGACGCCGTGCAGTTTGATATGCAATGGCTACAGCGTTTGGAGGCGATTCTGCGGGTCGTCGAGCGCGGCGTGACACTGCTGGCCGGTCTGTTGGCGCTCGGCGTGTTGCTGATCGTGAGTAACACCCTCCGCCTGGCGATACTAAATCGCCGCGAAGAGATCATGGTCATCAAGCTTATAGGCGCGACCGATGCCTTTATCCGCCGCCCGTTTCTCTACCTTGGCCTCGGCTATGGACTACTCGGCGGGGTCATCGCCTGGGCACTAGTGACGCTTGCCCTGGGACTGCTGCGCGGCCCAATAGAACAGCTCGCGAGGCTTTATAGCAGCGATTTCCAACTGATCCACTTAAGCCTTAAAGGCAGTCTCGTATTGCTGAGCCTGGGAGGGGCGCTTGGCCTGTTCGGTGCATTGCTGGCCGTGCATAGACACTTGGCCGCCATTGAGCCAACGTAACACCCTGGTATGAATTATGCAAACCCCTATCAGATGTTGTATTGGCTGGTTTAAAAAGGGGTAAGGGTGGGTGGAAAAACGAACAACAAGCATCATGATCGTGGATGACTCCGAGGTCTCGCGCACGCTGATTGCGCGCAGCCTGCGGGCCGAGATGGGCAATGCCCGCATCACCGCCTGCGCTACCGCAAGCGAGGCCTTGGGCTATCTTACCACCATCAAGTTCGATCTCATCACCACCGCCCTGTTGCTTCCCGACATGGATGGCCTCGACCTCAGCCGGCGTATCCGTGAGACCGCCATCCAGCGCTATACCCCCATCATCGTCGTCTCAGGCAATGCGGACGATCGGCTGCTGCGCGAAGGCTTTGCCGCCGGCGTCACGGACTATTTTGATAAATCACAGGGTTATGCCGAGTTTGTAAGCTTTATCAAGGCCTTCACTCAGCGGAATCTCGGTTTGGTGGGCAGGGTACTTTATGTGGAGGACAGCCCCACCGCCGCAGAGATCACACGCCGTGTGATGGAAACGCACGGTTTGCAGGTGGAGCGGGTCAGCACCGCGGAACAGGCCTTGAGTCTGCTGGAGCGGAACGTGCCGGAGGACGAGCCGGAGGTGGACATCGTCATCACCGACTTTTTCCTCAAAGGCAAAATGACGGGTGGCGATTTACTACATGCCATCCGCGCCAAGCTGCGTTATTCCCAGCAAGAACTGCCGGTATTGGTGGTCACCTCTATCAGCAATGAGAAAAAGCAGGCTGAGGTGTTCCATGCCGGGGCGAACGATTTTGTCACCAAGCCCATTGTGGCCGAGGTGCTCATGGCCCGGGTACGCTCACTGCTGCTCATCAAGCAGCAATTTACCGCCCTTAAGCATCAGGCCGAGGAGATGAGCCGTCTGGCCACCACGGACAGCCTGACAGGGGCGCATAACCGGCGTTACCTGTTCGACCATGGTAGTCGCAGCCTCGAAAAAGAGTCCAGCCGCCCGCTATGCGTATATTTGATAGATATAGACCATTTCAAGAAAATAAACGACAATTATGGCCATATCGCAGGAGATCGTGTACTAGTCTTGATCGCGCAGGCGCTCAGGCAGCATTTTATAGAAGGGACTAAATCTCCGGAAGCAATTGAGACCGGCAGGCGGCTGGGGGAAGTGGCTTACCGGCACACCGAGGGCGACCCTATCGTCGCAAGGGTTGGCGGGGAAGAGTTTGCCATCCTCGTACCCCACTGTGGAGAAAGTGAAGCCCTGGCCCAGGCCGAGGAACTGCGGCGACGTATTGAGTCCCTGAACCCTATAAATATTCCCTTGACGATCAGCGTAGGGGTCGCCTCCACCTTGTATCACCCGGAGGTCTCGCTGACCCGGTTGCTCAGCCACGCAGACCAGGCGCTCTATGCCGCCAAAAAGGCGGGGAGGAACTGTACGTATGTGTGTAACCAGCAAGGGCTGGTGGCCGTTAATGGCGAAGCCAAGCGGGCTACCGGCCAAAACTGAACTTTCCGGCATTGTATCACTCTTAAGTAGCTGTAAGACACTTGAAATATCAGTGGTTTTTATCATTCCAAGGGTCAGCGAATAGCTAGATCCGCTGCAAACTCGCCGTGACATGGTAAAATTAAACCGCTACCGGAGGTAAGACGATG
>JAMDBH010000144.1:7480-7783 GCA_023487615.1 Gammaproteobacteria bacterium | reverse complement strand
TGGCAGAGCTCCAGAAAGATGATGATGTACCCAACCTCTTTGAACTTCAGATCAAAACTCTATTCCAGCACGCTTGGGCGGAGGCTGAGCATGATTTGGGGTACAAAACCTCCAACTCCCTAACGTCCTTGCAAAAGCGCAAGATCGCATTTACAGCAGCACAGGCTTGGGGCGCAGACCAGATTTTTGATGAACTTTACCGGGAGCTTGAAGGCGTCCACACCGTGAATGGCCAATGACAAAGTTTAAACAAAAACTCGAACTCACCTGGATTGGCAAGGAGAACCGGCCGAAGCTGGAGCC
>JAMDBH010000144.1:0-7470 GCA_023487615.1 Gammaproteobacteria bacterium | reverse complement strand
GTATGCAAAAGCTAATAGGAGCCGCGAATTCTGATGGAGGACGTGGAGAAGTCGTATCACGCGCCGCATCGGGTGACGGATAACGACATCTTCGACAACCAGCTGATCTTCGGGGACAACCTGCTGGCGCTGAAGGCGCTGGAGGCGGAGTTCGCGGGGAAGGTGAAGTGCGTGTTTATTGATCCGCCGTACAACACCGGCAGCGCGTTCACGCATTACGACGACGGGGTGGAGCATTCGACCTGGCTGTCGCTGATACGCGATAGGCTGGAGATCATCCGGCGGCTGCTATCGGACGACGGTTCGCTGTGGATCACGATTGACGACAACGAGGCGCACTATCTGAAAGTGCTGTGTGATGAGGTGTTTGGGCGAGCTAATTTCAAACTGAGACACTACCAAAAGGATACGTTGTTGCTATTGGCGTCATGGGATGAGCATAATTGATGATGCCCGCCTCAAGCAAGTTCCCCAACCTTCCAGCACAGGTCTATCTCGACAACGCCGACTTTTCATCGCTGACTGACCCAAAGCGTGACGCAGACTGGCGTTCGTGCAGCATCGCGCGACTAAAGACTGGCGTGTCCAGCGGTACGATTCAGTGCCGATTCTCCGCCGTGCACATAATGGAAGGCAGCCCCGCCTCGCTCGATGTAGTTGAGCCCGGTATCCAGCGATTACGTTTGATCCGAGAGCTTTGCGGGCGGCACGCGCTCCGCTATTTTTCCGACCTCGCAACAATTGAGCTTCGCGCTTGTGCACAAAACGTCGCTCTCGACCCAAGAAGAGCGCATGCGGATGACGGCCGCTGGATGCTGGGATTAGATGATTTCGCCGCTGACCTAGAAAAGGAGAAGCAAGAGTTCATAGTACAAATGAAATCACTTCCCCGCTCGCAGAGGCGTAAGATACTAACGAAGGATGGTACTGGCGTTAACCTGCCGACTGGACGTGAGGAAGCCGCAAGACAGGCGCGGGAGCTTGCGAACAAATTCCCTGGTTTCGAGCGATGTGTGGACGTTTTCCGTAGGTTCTATTCCGGCCAATGCAGCGCGCGCGCGGTGGAGGATGCTTTTCTACAGCCGCTCGCTGATCCCAAGGAATTCGCAGCGGTGTACTTGGCTAACTTCGAAAGTATGCAAAAGCTAATAGGGTGGCTACGAGAACTAGGCGCTAATAACGTTGAGATATTCACGCCGCAGCGAAAGCAATTATGGGCGATCGCGCCCACGTGGACAGATGATGAGCGGAGCAAAGAAGCAGAGAAGCATTACCAGAATATTAGGGAGAGTATGTTGTGCGCTCAAGATGAGCGCATTGTTGAAGCGCTAGTGGGCAAAGACAGCGGATTCAGACCATTCTCGAGTTTAGAAGAGGCGGCGAAAACAGCGCCAACGTACTTTTCGTTTGCGGAAGCATTTATGACTGTTGTTAGCCGGTCGTTGCTTCCGCCAGATCACCCGCGCAAGTTAAAGCGGAGCGACTTCGGCGATATGGCCCACGCCGCCTACATTCCTCATGTTGATTACTTCCGATGCGATGCGGCAATGGCCGACTGCTTTAGAGATTTAGGTCGTCGATTTCAAACGGTAATTGTCCCCTCGCTAGACGATCTACTGACGCAACTGGACCTATAGCGGCGCGGCCAAACGCCTGGCAGCAAGGGCTGGCAAACGAATCGGCAAACCCAATGAGTAAAAAACAAAAACTCGAACTCACCTGGATCGGGAAGGAGAACAGGCCGAAGCTGGAGCCGCGGATTCTGCTGGAAGACGCGGAGAAGTCTTATCACGCGGCGCATCGGGTGACGGAGAACGATGTCTTCGACAACCGGCTGATCTTCGGGGACAACCTGTTGGCGCTGAAGGCGCTGGAGGCGGAGTTCGCGGGCAAGGTGAAGTGCATCTATATTGATCCGCCATTCAACACCCAGCAAGCGTTTGAGCACTACGACGATGGATACGAACACTCAATCTGGCTTGGCTTGATTCGCGATCGGCTTGAGGTTCTTCGGAGACTACTCTCAGAAGATGGTACGTTGTTCGTGCATATCGACGACAACGAACTCGGGTATCTGATTGTTATGCTCGATGAAGTGTTTGGGAGGCCGAACAGGGTTTCCGTCGTCACTTTCAAGCAGGGATCTGCGACTGGGCATAAGTCGATCAACCCCGGCGTGGTTAGCACAACGAACTTTGTACTCATCTACGCGAAGAACAAATCGGCATGGAGCCCGAACCGCGTTTTCACCGCACGTGCCGAGCGAGATAAGAGATATGGCCAATATATCGAAAATTTCGACGAGCCATTTTTGCACTGGAAATTTACAACTCTTACAAGTGCGTTCGCGCGGAGCCTGAGTCTGCCCGAAAGAGGCCTCAAGAAAGAACTCGGTGAAGAATACGAGAAAAGAATATCTGACTTCGTTCTCAAGAATGCTAGGCGTGTGATTCAGCTTGCTCGACCGGATTACTCTGCGGTTAGCAGTGCTGCTCGGGAGATGATTGACGCCTCCAAGGCCAACGCAAGTGTTGTGATGAAGCTTGGGCGGGAAGGTTATTCAGACATGTACTTTGTGGGCGGTCAGCGAATTCTCTTCTACTCAGACAAGCTAAAATTTATAGATGGGCAGCACGTTGCAGGTGAGCCGCTAACGAGCATGTGGGAGGACATTCTGTCCAATAACTTGCACAACGAAGGGGGCGTCGAGTTCCCCAAAGGAAAGAAGCCGGAGGCTCTGATAAAACGGTGCTTTGATCTCACAACCGCCCCCGGAGATATTGTTCTCGACTCCTTCGCCGGCTCCGGCACCACCGGTGCAGTTGCCCACAAGATGGGTCGGCGCTGGATCATGGTGGAGTTGGGCGAACACTGCCACACCCACATCATTCCGCGCCTGAAGAAGGTGATCGACGGCGAAGACCCCGGCGGCATCACGAAGAGCGTTGACTGGATGGGCGGCGGCGGCTTTCGCTACTACCGGCTCGCGCCTTCGCTACTGGAAAAGGACAAGTGGGGCAACTGGGTCATCAACCACGACTACAACGCCGCCATGCTGGCAGAGGCGCTGTGCAAGTTGGAGGGCTTTACCTATGCGCCTTCGGATTCGGTGTACTGGCAACACGGCTACTCCACCGAGCGGGATTTCGTGTATGTGACCACCGCCAGCCTGACCCATGAGCAGTTGCAGCAGTTGAGCGACGAAGTGGGGCCGGATCGCAGCCTGCTGGTGTTGTGCACCGCTTTCCGTGGGCATGGTGAGTATCCGAATCTCACCGTGAAGAAAATTCCAAAGCAGGTGCTGTCGCGCTGTGAGTGGGGGCATGATGATTATTCGTTGCAGGTAGAAAACCTACCCAAAGCACCTCCTGAGCTAGGACAACAGAAGCTCTTCGGTGAGGAGGTGGACGCATGAACCGCCATGTGAACGCCATTGCCGGCCGCTTGAGCCTGCGCCCGCCCCAACACCGCTCGTTGGAGATTCTCGACCGCATTACCGAAATCGCCCCGCCCAGGAAGAACGCTGATATTGCCGCCGTGCTGGAGACCATCCGCAGCGAGTTTCCGTCGGTCACGGACTTCGAGCGCGAGTTCCCGTCGCTCTGCTTCGCGCTCGCCACCGGCGTGGGCAAGACGCGGCTGATGGGTGCCTTTATCAGTTATCTGCATCTGGCCCACGGCATCAACAACTTCTTCGTGCTGGCGCCGAACCTGACCATCTACAACAAGCTGATCACCGATTTCACGCCTAACACACCGAAATATGTATTTAAGGGGATTGCGGAGTTTGCGACAGATGTGCCGGTGATCGTCACCGGGGACAACTACGAGCAGCACGACCCGGCTTCGTCCACGTTGTTTGGTGGCGTGCGGGTGAACATCTTCAACATCTCGAAGATCACGTCCGAAGTGCGCGGCGGCAGGGCGCCGCGCATCAAGCGGCTGTCGGAATACATCGGCGAGAGCTACTTCGACTATCTGGCCGGGCTACCCGATCTGGTGCTGCTGATGGACGAGTCGCACCGCTACCGCGCGAGCGCGGGGCTGCGCGCCATCAACGAACTGAAGCCCATCCTCGGGCTGGAGCTTACAGCAACGCCGTTTGTGGAATCCGCTCGCGGCGCGGTGGCGTTCAAGAACGTGATCTACGACTACCCGCTGAGCAAGGCAATGGCGGATGGCTTCGTGAAGGAACCGGCGGTGGTTACGCGCAAGAACTTCAACCCGGCGGGCATGTCGGCGGAAGAGGTCGAGCGGATGAAGCTGGAAGATGGCGTGCGTCTGCATGAGAGCGTGAAGGTGGAACTGGAGACCTATGCCCGCGAGAGTGACAGCCCCATCGTGAAACCCTTCCTGCTGGTGATTGCCCGCGACACGACCCATGCCGGGCAGTTGCTGAAGTTGATCCAGTCTGACGGCTTCTTCGACGGGCGTTACAAGGACAAGGTCATCCAGGTGGACTCCAGCAAGACCGGCAAGGACGAGGAGGAGATGATCGAGCGGCTGCTCAAGGTGGAGCACACTGAAGAGCCGACGGAGATCGTCATCCACGTCAATATGCTCAAGGAAGGCTGGGACGTGACCAATCTCTACACCATCGTTCCGTTGCGCGCCGCTAATGCACGCATCCTGATCGAGCAGTCTATCGGTCGCGGCCTGCGCCTGCCCTACGGCAAACGCACGGGCGTGACCGCCGTGGACCGGCTGAACATCGTCGCCCATGACAAGTTTCAGGAGATCATCGACGAGGCCAACAAGCCGGACTCCGCCATTCACCTGCAGGCAGTGGTACTGGATGCGGACGAACTCGGGCAGAAGACGGTCACGGTGGTGTCGCAATCGCAACTCGCCACCAAGCTGGGGTTAAAGCCCGCACAGGTGACGAGCAGCACGACGGTGGCCGGGCAGGATCAGGCGCCTGTTTTCACCGAACCGGAAGAGCAGAAGGTGGCGCAGATCGCCTGGGAGGTGATCCGCAAGCTGGAGAATCAGCCGCAGACGCTACCCACAATCGAGCACCTGAAGAAGCCCGAAATCCAGGCTGCCATCGTCAAGGCGGTCGAGGAGCAGTATCGGCCGTCACAACTGGATCTCGAAGGTGTTGGCGAGAAGCCGGATATCGCGGCCGTGGTAGCGAAGACATCGGACTTGGTAACGCAACAGATGATCGGCATCCCGCGCATCCTGGTAGTGCCGAAAGGCGAGGTGAAGTCGGGCTTTAAACCCTTCACGCTTAAGCTCGACACGCTGAAGTACCCAGCTGTTTCCGACGAGTTATGGATTCAACACCTGCGAACCAATCAGCTTGAGGTTGTGTCGCTTGGCCGCGGCAGCCTCGATGAGGCACGGTTAGAGGACTATGTGGTAAATGGCCTGGTGGATTTTGACGACATTTCCTATGACGACCATGCCGACCTGCTCTACGATCTGGCCGCGCAGACAGTGCGGCATTTCCAGGGCTACCTTTCCGAAGATGACACGCGCAAGGTGCTGCGCTGCTACCAGCGTGATATTGCGCGGTTCATCCACGCCCAGATGCAGGAACCCTATTGGGAAGATGCAGTTGGTTATGAGGTGAAGGTGAGCAAGGGCTTCACCGAACTGAAACAAAGTGCCTACACCCATAATGTCGAAGAACCGCCGGCGGACTACCGCGTAGCACCAGCGGACAAGAGCAACATGGCAAAATATCTGTTCGGCGGATTCCAGCGCTGCCTCTACCGGGTGCAGAAATTCGATTCCGACGCGGAGCGAAAGCTGGCGGTGATTCTGGAGCGCGACGCTATCAAGTGGTTTAAGCCCGCCAAAGGCCAGTTCCCGATTTTCTACGGCGTGGATCACCTCGAATACCAGCCGGACTTCGTCGCGGAAACCGAAGATACGAAATACATGCTCGAACCAAAAATGCGTAAAGAACTCGACGACCCAATCGTCATTGCCAAGAAAGAATCAGCTCTCAAATGGTGTGCTAACGCCTCGGATCATGCGGCGATCAATGGCGGCAATCCGTGGCGCTACCTGCTGATTCCGCATGATGAGATTGCGGAGAATATCACCCTTGCAGGTCTGGCAGCGCGGTTTGGCGGATGAGTTTAGAATTCAAGACGTAGCTTCGGCGAGATCACAAGCCGAAAGCAACATTATAACCGTAAAATTAAACTCGAGTTTTGTCACTGTCCCACAATTAAGACACAGCCAATCAAAATGTTAAATGACGAACCCTGGATGCGCCACGCCATAACCCTCGCCGAATGCGCACAAGAGGAGGGCGAGGTGCCGGTGGGCGCAGTGCTGGTGCTGAACGGCGAAATTATCGGCGAAGGCTGGAACCGTCCCATCGCTGCGCACGACCCTACCGCCCACGCCGAGATCATGGCGCTGCGCGCGGGTGCAGCCAGACTTGGCAACTACCGCCTGAACGACACCACACTCTACGTAACACTGGAGCCATGCGTCATGTGCGCGGGCGCGATGGTGCACGCACGCATCAAGCGCCTGGTGTTCGGCGCGAGCGACCCCAAGGCCGGGGCCATTAAAAGTGTCTTCAACATTCTGGATTCCAACAGACTCAATCATCGCGTTGAGTATGTGGGCGGGGTATTGTCCGACGAGTGCGGCGGAATGTTGTCTCGATTCTTTGAAGCGCGGCGCAAGAATTCATCACCGTAATCCATTGTTCGGTGTGGGTTGGTGCGCAATGTGCTATACAGCGCGACATAGCTCTTTGGTCGATTTCCCTCACCCTCGATGGGGGAGGGTAAGGGTGGGGGGTGGGTGAATTGACTTATGGACAGGATTCTCGCCCCCATCCCAGCCTTCCCCCATCAAGGGGGAAGGGGTGAGGCAGCCAGCGCTTCTTGTAATGTTTCCTTCAGGCTTCCTACTAACTCTTCGTAAGTTTGCTCCTGGCAATTTACACCGGGAACCTCTTCAATCCAGCCAACCCACCAATCGTCCACTTCCTTGATTACCGCCGTATATTCAGATTTCATATACACCTCCAAAGCTTGAAACATTGTTGCACCTAACGGGCTCCGCGTTGAGCGATACCCGCCACCGGCCAAACCTACGCGGAGCCCTGGCAGCCCGTAGGGTGCGAAGCGTAGCGCATTGCACCGGATGGTTGGCCGAGACACATGCGGCGCAATGCCCTTTGGTTATTCTGCCCTACGTGCTGTCCACCGACAACATAAGACTGCCATATAGACGCACTTCGGTCAGGTTTAACCATTCGACTTCACTATACGATTCATCATCGCCGCCTCTTGTATGTTTTCTGAACCGACATACAGAAAACGAAAGTTCATCATCTCGAATATAAGCAGCGTCATCGAAGTAGAGGCTTTCAGCCGGGTAAACTCCTCGTGGTGATAACACCCGCGCATAGTGAGTAGGGGCTGTTTTCTTCGTGCTACCAGATATACTCAACTTTCAGTCCTGCAACATAACTAACGTTAGACCCCATCTACC
>JAMDBH010000002.1 GCA_023487615.1 Gammaproteobacteria bacterium | reverse complement strand
ATGTTTTGGTTTTACGCATAATTTTTTACTCCGCTCCAGTTATGGTGTGGGTAATTATAACCACAAAAGTCAAGAGTGCAATAAAAATTTAAATTTCTACTGTCAATTTCTGGAAGATCGCCATGAAACCCGGCCGTCCGCTGGCCTTTGGCAAGATTAAAAATGCGTGGTTTTTCGGCCTGCCGGGCAATCCGGTTTCAGTGATGACGACATTTTATCAACTCGTACAACCCGCCTTGCGCCGTCTGATGGGTCAACCCAAAACATCCGATATTTTATTCAAAGTGCCTTGCGCCTCACGCCTGAAGAAGGCGCCCGGGCGTATGGAATTTCAGCGTGGAATCCTGGAAAGGGATGCGGCTGGCCAATTAATTGTCCGCAGCACCGGCGAACAAGGCTCCGGAATCCTAAGCTCGATGAGCGAGGCCAATTGTTTTATTGTCTTGCCCATGGAAGCCGGCAACATGGAGGCTGGAACATGGGTGGATGTACAGGTCTTTGAGGGTATAACTTAAAAAACCTGCACTCTCTCCAGAGGAGGCCAAGCCCTCCGGAGAGAGGGCAGAGTGTTCCTTAGCCCCTTGCGGCTGCCATTCGCGCCATCCGTGCCGCTAAGCGAGCGGCCCTTTTGCGCGCAACCCTTCTCTTGGCGGCGGCCCGCTTCTTTGCGGCTTGGCTGGCGTGATATTTACGTTCCCATTTTTTCTCAAATGCAGACATTGCCTTTTCTTTGGCTGCACGCATACGGGCGGCGGCCTTGGCAATCGCCATCTTCGCCCTTCTTGCGGCGGCCTTGGCCCGTGCTAGCGCCCTTCTTTCTTTGGCTGCCAGTTTCCTTGCGAGTGCATTGGTCTTAGCCATGGCGCCTTTCTTTACTACGCTTCTTTTTACCCGAGTCACTTTTTTCTTGGCCAGCTTTTTCACAGGTTTTTTCGCTGCAGTTTTGGTTTTACGCATAATTTTTTACTCCGCTCCAGTTATGGTGTGGGTAATTATAACCACAAAAGTCAAGAGTGCAATAAAAATTTAAATTTCTACTGTCAATATAATCTTGAACGAATCGTTCTAAAAAAGGTTTTTGATAAAAATAAAAAATATTCGCCGTGTTTTTCATTTTGGGACGTTCGTTGAATGATTCACTGTTTTGCTCCGAGGTCGAGCGCGCGCCGCTTGCTCGCCTCCGCATCACGTACCTGCTGATCCGCGTTTGCATCCAATTCAGACCAGCCTTGGGTATGCAGTTCGATGAGATGCACCAATGCCTTGATGTGTTCGGGACGGTCGTTGAGCGCAGGGATGTAGTGATAGCATTCACCACCGGCGTTGAGAAAGATATTGCGATTTTGCATCGCGACCTCTTCAAGCGTCTCCAGACAATCGGCGGAAAAACCGGGGCAGACGACATCCACGCTCTTGACGCCGGCCTTGGCCCACTCTTGCAGCGTATGATCCGCGTAGGGCTTGAGCCATTCTTCACGCCCAAAGCGCGATTGAAAGGCCACCTGCCAGCGATCCTCCGGCAGGTTCAATTGTTCGGCGATCAGCCGTGCTGTTTTATGACACTCGCAGTGGTAAGGGTCGCCTTGCAGGAGATAACGTTTAGGGAGGCCATGAAAGGAAAACATCAGCCGCTCGGCGGGAGGCCGGTTCCGCCACGCATCGCGGATGCTGTTGGCTACGGCACTGATATAACCGGTGTCGTCGTGATAGTGGTTTATCATGCGCAGTTCGGGCAGCCAGCGCCAGGTCTTCAAGACCTGGGCCACGGCATCGAAGGTCGAGGCTGTGGTGGATGCGGAGTACTGGGGATATAGGGGGAAGACCAGGATGCGGCGCACATCAGCGGTGCGCAGTTGCTCCAAGGCCTCTCTAATAGAAGGCGTGCCGTAACGCATGCCCAGCGTGACAGCGATCCGTCCGTTGAAATGCGCCTGTAGGGCCTGCTTGACAGCTTCGGCCTGGCGGCGGGAAATGGCCAGCAGCGGGGAGCCCTGTTCGGTCCAGATCTTTTGATAGGCGTGCGCCGAGCGGGCGGGTCGAATCCGCAGGATAACGCCGTGCAACGCCAACCACCACAACCAGCGTGGCGCTTCGACTACCCGTGGGTCCCAGAGGAATTCGGCGAGATAGCGGCGCAGGGCTGCCGGGGTCGGGGCATCGGGCGTCCCCAGATTGGTGAGTAACACGCCGACCGTTGGGACTGTACCATGACAATACTCAGCGGCGCCTTGGTAGATCGTCATTCCAGTTTTGTGTCGCCTGCAATCAAAAAAAGATTTACCGCGGAGGGTGCGGAGGAAAAATATGCTTTTTTTGAGGGACTTCTCTGCGCTCTCTGCGGTAAATTATTTATTTGGATGAGTCTTTAATGCTTTAAGCGATTCAGGCTGACCACCTTTTGCGAAGCGGCACCGACCGATTCGTCCAGTTGCGGGAGCAGTTTCTTGATAACCGCATGCACCCATTCTTCATTGTAAACCTGGCAGGCGCGTTCGAGTTCGTCCAGCGTCTCGTTCAGCGTTTTCCAGTCCACCTCGCGCGGGTGCGCCAGCAGAATCTTCTCGTGTTCGGTGCCGGACAGATTTTCCTGGGCATGAAACAGTTCTTCGAACAGCTTTTCACCGGGACGCAGGCCGGTATAGACGATCTTGATATCCTTGCCGGGCGTCTTGCCCGCCAGGCGGATCATTTCTTCGGCGAGATAGGTGATACTGATGGGCTTGCCCATATCCAGCACGTAAATCTCGCCGCCCTGCCCCATCACCGCCGCCTGCATGATGAGTTGACAGGCCTCCGGGATAGTCATGAAAAAGCGGGTGATCTCGGGATGGGTGACGGTGACCGGGCCGCCTGTCGCAATCTGTTCCTGAAACAGCGGTACGACGCTGCCCGTTGAACCCAATACGTTGCCGAAGCGCACCGTGATGAAACGGGTTTGCGCGCGCTTGTTGAGGTTGAGGCAGTACAGCTCGGCGATATGTTTGCTGATACCCATGATGCTGGTGGGATTGACCGCCTTGTCGGTGGAAATCATCACGAAGGTGGGGCAGCCATGCTTCTCCGCCGCCAGAGCCAGTATCTTGGTGCCGAGCACATTGTTGCGCAGGGTCTCGCGCGCCTGCTCTTGCAGCATCGGTACGTGTTTATAGGCGGCCGCGTGGAAGATGATGTCCGGCCGGTAGGTTGAGAGCAGGTGATCCACCGCTGGAACGTCGCAGATGTCACCCAGGCAGGCGTACAGGGTCAGATTTGGAAATCTGCGCCGCATTTCCATTTCGATAGTGTACAAACCGAATTCGCTGCGTTCATACAAGACCAGGGCTGCCGCGCCGAGGCGCGCGATCTGGCGGCACAGCTCGGAACCGATCGAGCCGCCTGCGCCGGTGATGAGCACGGTCTTCTTCCTTATGCCGTTGCTGATACGTTCCCAATCCAGAGCGATCGGTTCTCTTCCCAACAGGTCATCAATAACGACCTCGCGCAGCCCCTTCACGCTGGGCTCGGCGGTCGCGAGGCCCTGTGAGCGCCCCAGAATCCTGAACGGTATGCCGCTCTGTTCGCTGAGGGCGATCACTCGGTGCAACTGCGCGGGACTCGCGGAAGGCATGCTGATTACGACGTGATCCACGTCGGTGCGATGAACGACGTCGTTCAGGTCGGCGATCTCACCCAGCACGGGAATGCCGCGGATCAGCGCGCCCTGTAATTCTTTTTTGTCATCCAGGAACCCCAGCGGATAGTAGTCGCTGTCTTGCAGCATGTCGCGTGCGAGTAATTCGCCCGCTACGCCCGCGCCCAGAATCAGCACGCGCTTGCGTTTCTTGTTGCGGAACATGAACAGGCTCGGGCTGTTGCTCATCCAGACGCGATAGATCAATCTGGAAGCGCCCAATAAAAATACCAGGCAGATGGGGTAGATCAGCAGGGTGGTGCGGGGTATGCCTTCCATGCGGTTGACGAGAAACAGCAGCAGGCTGATGGCCAACACACCCGCCGCGACCGCACGCAGGATATTCCAGAGATCGGGAATACTACTAGAACGCCACACGCCACGGTAGACGCCTGTCCACCAGAGCAACACCCCTTGAGCGATGACTACAAACGGAAGAGATATCAGGAAACCGGGGAGGCCGGCCGTCCAACTGGAGAGTTCATAAGGCATCATGGTGGCGAGGGCCCAAGCCACTATCACCATGAACAGATCGTGCGCAATGACTGCGTAACGATGATTGAGATCTAAAGAAGAGATTTTGGTTTCAGTATGTGCCATAGTGCGTTTGTTGGGTTGGTATTGCGTGGCCACTTTTTGACTGCTTGACCCTCTCTCTATGGATTTGGATTTGAGAATTTACTTCGCACCCCCCACCATAACAGCCAACCGGCTATTGCCACCACTACCAGCATCCAGGGCAGTAAGCCCGGATAAACGCATATTATGCCCGCGGCGGTCCATAATACAACTATATTAATAAGTAAAGCCCATAGGGTCACACGCCGATGGGGCATGCCTGTCTGTACCAGACGCTGGTAGACATGACTGCGGTGCGCATGATACCACGCCTCGCCCCGCAGCATGCGCGCGAACAGGGTGTAGCTCGTGTCCAGTATAAACAAGGCAAGCAGGATCATCCATACGGCAGCCGGCATGGCATGGCTCCATTCACCGGCCAACGCGAGTACCGCGAAGCTAAAACCCAGCAAGCCACTGCCTACATCCCCCATGAATATCCGGGCGGGGGGCCAGTTCCAGATAGTACTGCTGCGCGCGCTGAGTTTGCGTATCCCCGAGTATGGCCACCTGTCGCTGATTCTGGGCAGTGACGGAACGCCCTTATCCAAGCGTCACGGCAGCCACAGCGTGCGGGAATTGCGCGATGCAGGTTATTTCCCGGCGGCGCTGAATAATTACCTGGCGCGCCTGGGGCATTCCTACGACAACAATAACTTCATGACGCTGCCCGAACTCGCCGCCGAGTTTCACATCGGCAAAATCGGCCGCTCGCCCGCCCGTTTTGACGAGAGCCAATTGCATTATTGGCAGCAGCAGGCCATCGCCCACGCCCACAGCCATGAGTTGTGGGAGTGGATGGGTCCGGCGGTGCACGAGCTTGTGTCTGCGGCGCAGCGTGATGAGTTCATTGCGGCGATCCGTACCAATGTCTTCTTGCCCGAACATGCGCTGCTGTGGGCACGCATCTTGTATAGCGATCCGCTGGAATGGATGCTGGGCGCCCGTCAGGTCATCGCCCAGGCGGGCAAGATCTTTTTCGAGTACGCGCTGACGGCGCTGGAACACCAGCCGAACGATTTTAAGTCCCTTGCCGATGAGATCAAACAGTCGCTGGGCGTGAGCGGCAAGGCCCTGTACCAGCCGTTGCGCGCGGCGTTCACCGGGGAACTCGACGGCCCTGAGATGGCCAGACTGCTGCCGCTGCTGGGAGAGGAGCGGGCACGCAAACGCCTGGAAGCAGCGTTAACTCATTGTGTGTCTCAGTCCGAAAAATAATCGCCCATGCTGCACATTCATAACAGCCTCACCAAGACCAAAGAACCGTTCATCCCCATCGAGCCCGGCAAGGTGCGGCTGTATGTCTGTGGTATGACGGTGTATGACTATTGCCACCTCGGCCACGCCCGGGTGCTGGTCGTGTTCGACACGGTGGTGCGCTATCTGCGCGCCTTGGGTTATCAGGTTACCTACGTGCGCAATATCACGGATATCGACGACAAGATCATCCGCCGTGCGCATGAGAATCACGAGACCATCGGCGCATTGACGGCGCGCTTCATCCAGGCTATGAACGAAGACGCCGATAAGCTGGGCGTGCTGCGGCCCGATCACGAGCCGCGAGCCACCGAGCACATCGGCGAAATCGTCGCCATGATCGGCAGCCTGATGGCCAAGGACTATGCTTATCAGGCCGGGAACGGCGATATCTATTATGCCGTGAGCCGGTTCAAGGGTTACGGAAAACTTTCCGGCAGGCACCTCGATGAACTGCGAGTCGGCGCGCGCGTGGAGCCGGATGAGGCGAAACGAGACCCGCTGGATTTTGTACTCTGGAAGTCCGCTAAACCGGACGAGCCGAGTTGGGCTTCGCCGTGGGGCAAGGGCCGGCCGGGCTGGCATATCGAGTGCTCGGCGATGTCTACGCATTGTCTCGGCGAGCATTTCGATATCCACGGCGGCGGCATGGATCTGCAATTTCCGCATCACGAAAATGAGATCGCCCAATCCGAGGCCGCCACCGGCCGCAAGTTTGTCAACGTCTGGATGCACAACGGCTTTGTGCGCGTGGCGGATGAAAAGATGTCCAAGTCGCTCGGCAACTTTTTTACGGTGCGCGAGGTGCTTACACGCTATCGCCCCGAAGAGATTCGCTATTTCATACTGGCCAGTCACTACCGCAGTCCGCTGAGTTATTCCGAGGAAAACCTGCAACTTGCCCGCAGTGAGTTGACACGCTTTTATACCGCCCTGCGCGGATTGCCTTCGATGGGAGAAGATAACAGCGTAAGGAGTGAGGAGTTAGAAGTGAGGAGTAACACCTCACGCCTCACCCCTCACGCCTCACGTTTCTATTCCGCCATGGATGATGACTTCAATACCCGTGAGGCGATAGCGGTATTATTCGACATGGTGCGCGAGATCAATAGTCATAAGTCGCACGACAGCATCGCCAAGGCGGCGCCGCTCGCGGCTGAACTCAGAAAGCTGGCGGGTATCCTGGGTTTGTTGCAGGAAGAACCCGAGGCCTATCTGCAAGGCCCCGCCGAGAGGGTCCTCAATGTTGAAGAAATGATCGCACAACGCAATGCCGCGCGCGAGACAAAGAATTGGGCGGAGTCGGATCGAATTCGGGATCTGCTCAAGGCCAACCGGATCATCCTCGAAGATGGGCCACACGGCACTACCTGGCGCCGCGAGTAAAGGCACATTATGGGCATATCCACAAATAGTTCCCCTGTGTCTCTTGCGCTAAAAAGCTTCACCGCGGAGGGCGCGGAGGAGAAACAAACCCTTCTTGAGGGTACTCCTCTGCGTTCTCTGCGGTAAATTATTTATGGATAAGTTCTAAATTTAATAGCACGGCGATGCCGCTAAAAATTTTTGGACTATTGATCGGCGTTTTCGCAGTTTCGTGGCTGCTCACCGGGCTGATTCGTCGCTATGCCCTCGGCCATGACTTGCTGGACTACCCCAATGCGCGCAGTTCCCATACGCATCCGACCCCGACCGGCGGAGGGGCGGCGATTGCCCTCGGTTTTTTTCTGGCCATTGGAGCATTGCACTATTGGGGACTGCTAAACGGGGATGTGAGTTGGGCGCTGCTCGGCGGCGGCGTGTTGGTTGCCTTCATCGGCGCTTGGGATGACATCACTCCCATCGTCGCAAAGTGGCGGCTGCTGGCACACCTGCTGGCCGCCCTTTGGGCGGTATACTGCATCGGCGCACCCGCCAGCCTCAATTTAGGCATCTATACTCTCGAACTCGGCTGGGCCGCCTACCCGTTATGGGTGCTGGCCGTGATATGGTTGACTAATCTCTACAACTTTATGGACGGGATTGACGGCCTCGCGGGCGTGCAGGCGGTCACGGCGAGCCTGGCCGGTGGGGTTTTGTTGTGGTGGCTCAATGCGCCCGGGTTGGCGGGTGTGAGCCTCGCGCTGGCCGCCGCAAGCGGCGGTTTTTTAATCTGGAACTGGCCCCCCGCCCGGATATTCATGGGGGATGTAGGCAGTGGCTTGCTGGGTTTTAGCTTCGCGGTACTCGCGTTGGCCGGTGAATGGA
>JAMDBH010000159.1:6889-7904 GCA_023487615.1 Gammaproteobacteria bacterium | reverse complement strand
CTGGAAGTCAGCGCGTTTCTGGCCGAGCGCGTACAAGCCTGCATCCGGCACGGCATCCCCAAGGAACGCCTGGTGGTGGACCCGGGTTTTGGATTTGGCAAGCGATTGGAGGATAATCTAGGCCTGCTGAAGCGCCTCGATGAACTGGGCAAATTGGGGTTGCCGCTCATGGTGGGGTTGTCGCGCAAGAGCATGATAGGGGCGGTACTAGACCGCCCGGTGACTCAGCGTCTCTACGGCAGCCTCGCAGCCGCCGTGCTGGCCGTCGCACGAGGCGCGGTGCTGGTCAGGGTGCACGATGTGCGCGCCACGGTCGAGGCGCTTAAAATATATGCAGCCGTCAAATACAGCCCATAAGGAACGTGCCGTGCAAAAAAAATATTTCGGTACCGATGGCATTCGCGGCAGGGTAGGCATAGCGCCGATCAACGCCGAATTCATGCTCAAACTCGGCTGGGCGGTGGGCCGCGTGCTGGGCAGCGAGGGTAACGGCAGCAAAGTGCTGATCGGCAAGGACACCCGCATCTCCGGCTACATGTTTGAATCGGTGCTGGAGGCAGGGCTCACCGCGGCCGGCGTGGATATCCGGCTGTTGGGCCCGATGCCCACACCCGCTATCGCCTACCTCACCCGCACCCTGCATGCCCAGGCCGGCATCGTCATCAGCGCCTCGCACAATCCTCACTACGACAACGGTATTAAATTCTTTTCCGCGCGCGGCGCCAAGCTCCCCGACGAGGTCGAGCTTGCCATAGAAGCGGAGCTCGAAAAACCCATGCAGACCGTGGATTCGGCCCTGCTCGGCAAGGTCGAACGGGTGCCCGATGCCGGCGGGCGCTACATCGAATTTTGCAAGAGCACCATCCCGCGCAGCATAGACCTGCGCGGCATGAAGATCGTGGTGGATTGCGCCCACGGTGCGACGTACAACATCGCCCCTCGTGTCTTTGAGGAAATGGGCGCGGATGTCTATAAGATCGGCGCCCAGCCCGACGGCCTCAACATCAATGACCGG
>JAMDBH010000159.1:2156-6815 GCA_023487615.1 Gammaproteobacteria bacterium | reverse complement strand
CGACGGTGATCGCGTCATCATGGTGGATCATCGGGGCGAGATCGTGGACGGTGATGAGCTGCTGTTCATCATCGCGCAATCAAGGCGCGGACATGCAGGGCACTCCAACGTGGTGGTCGGCACGCACATGAGCAATCTCGGCCTCGAGCATGCCTTGCAACAACTTGGCATCGAACTCAAGCGCGCCGCAGTGGGCGACCGTTACGTGCTCGACATGCTCCAGCAAGGCGGTTGGACGCTGGGCGGCGAATCCTCCGGCCACATCATCTGCCTGGATCGCACCACCACCGGCGACGGCATCGTCGCTGCCCTGCAAGTCATCGCCGCCATGATCAACTCCGGCCGAACCCTGAGCGAGTTGAAAGCGGGCATGACGAAATATCCTCAGCGCATGATCAACGTACCGCTCGAGCCCCGTTGCAAGCCCATGAAATCCAAATTGCTGCAAGATGCGGTGCGTGAGGCCGAGGCGCAACTGGCCGGGCGAGGCCGGGTACTGCTGCGTCCCTCCGGCACCGAGCCACTGCTGCGCGTCATGGTCGAAGGCCAAGACGCGCAGCAAGTCGAAGCACTCGTCCGCTACCTTGCCGGAATAGTCATCCAGGCAGCGTCCGATACTTCTGATCTCAGAGCCCTATAAGTCAAGGTGCGGGGTGCTTCATGCACCTTTAAGATGCTAAAAAGTAAATACGCCAGACATCTTGACCAACTTAACCAAATTGATATACTGGTGTTAACTAACCTTGGTTAAGGAGTGCGCCATGAAACAACTGAACATCTACGACGCCAAGACGCAGCTTTCTCACTTAGTGGATGAGGCCAGCAAGGGCAAGACGTTTGTGATTGCCAAATCAGGCACGCCGCTGGCGAAGCTAACACCGCTCAATGAAGGCGGGCGCGGCAAAATCAAGTTTGGTCTTATGAAAGGCGAGATCATCGTGGCCGATGACTTCGATGCTGCATTGCCCGCCGATATCATCGAGTCGTTTGAGTGTGGCTAAGCGATGAGGGTCCTGCTCGATACCAGTGTCCTGATTCTGGCAATGAACGACGATCCGAAATTGTCCAATGCCGCACGGTCTGAAATTCAACAGGCCGCTATCGTCTATGTCAGTGCCGCTTCGATATGGGAAATCGGCATCAAGGCGGGAATCGGTAAACTGAAAATCAATCTCGACCGGCTTATCCCCTGCTTGCAGGAAGCTGGATTTGAGCAACTGACCGTGACGTGGGAACACGCCAAAGCAGTGAGTGACTTGCCCGAATACCACAAAGATCCCTTCGATCGGATGCTGATCGCCCAGGCCCAGACAGAGCCGCTGCGGCTGCTGACGCAAGACAAAACTCTGTTGCAGTATAGCGATCTGGTGACACTCATTTAACTCTGCGTTCCGCGTACAGTGGGGATATGTAATCACACCGTTATTTTCCCTAAGGATTGCAAATGGCCAAATTGCTATTTTTCGCCGAGCTCAGTAAGCTTGGCGGCTTTTAGGAGAGTCACATGAGTCGCCAAAAGCTCGTGGCCGGGAACTGGAAGATGAACGGTTCAAGGGCCGCTACCCGGTCGCTGATCGGGGGTATTTTGCAAGGCATGGCCCAAGTCAAAACGGCCAAGGTGGTGGTGTGTCCGCCAGCCTTGTATCTGGCCGAAGCGGCGGCGCTTCTTGCGGGCAGCCGGATCGCGTTAGGGGCGCAGAATCTGTGCGCCGAGGTCGAGGCGGCAGGGGCTTATACCGGCGAGGTCTCCGCGGCGATGTTGCTCGATGTCGGTTGCCGCTATGTGATTGTAGGGCACTCCGAGCGGCGCGCCTATTACGGAGAAAGCGACGCCGTGGTCGCGCAAAAATGTGTGCGTGCGCTGGATGCAGGGCTGAAGCCCATCGTCTGCGTGGGTGAATTACTGGAGGAGCGGGAGGGCGGTCAAACAGAGGCTGTGGTGGCACGCCAATTGGATGCGATTCTGGTCGAGGTGGAAGTAACCCGGCTGGCCGAAGCACTCATTGCTTATGAACCGGTGTGGGCGATAGGCACCGGCAAGACGGCCACTCCTGAACAGGCTCAAGCCGTTCACGCCTTTATCCGGGGGCGGATTGCCACACACAATGCTACAATAGCAAACTCCCTACAGATTCTTTATGGGGGCAGTGTCAAGGGCGCAAACGCCCATGACCTTTTTAATATGGCGGACATAGACGGCGGGCTGATTGGCGGCGCGTCGTTGAACGCCAATGAGTTCCTGACTATTTGTCAGGCGGCAGGGTGATGGAAGTATGCTTACAGCTTTATTGGTGATAGATGTACTGGCCTGCGCGGGCCTTATTGGGTTGATACTGCTCCAGCACGGCAAAGGCGCCGATGTTGGCGCGGCATTTGGCAGCGGCGCGTCGCAGACGGTGTTCGGCAGTCAAGGTTCAGCCTCTTTTTTGACACGTACCACCGCGGTATTGGCCGTGGTGTTCTTCGCCGCAAGCCTGGGTCTGGCTTACCTCTCGGGTCAGCGTGCGAAGACCACGGGTGCGGTGGAGCGGCTTGCGCCCATCACGGCCCCGGCTGACAAGCCGGCGACCGACTTACCGCACCTGCCCGCTCAGCCCGCTGTGCCGGCCTCTGAGGGTAAGGCGCCGGAGCAACCAGCCCCGCTGCAGACGCCGGCGCCGGTAGTACCGAACTAGCGACCCTCAGAAACGTTAACTTGTTGGTGCGTCTCTGGTTTTTTGAATGCCGACGTGGTGGAATTGGTAGACACGCCGTCTTGAGGGGGCGGTGGCGTAAGCTGTGCGAGTTCGAGTCTCGCCGTCGGCACCATACAATAAATAGTCACTAGTAGGTTGTTGAAAAAGCCCTTCCATGGGTTTTTTCAACTCACAAAGCAAAAAGTGCGATTTTTGCTTTGCTCCATTTTTCAAGCACCTACACCGTGCTTGAAAAATGGCGGTACATCCGTGTACCGCACGCAGGCTGTTGAAAAATGAGATTTTCAAAAGCCTGCTAGACTTGTTTAAATGTTCTGCTTAGACTGTCTCTAAAGGGGTTGTTGGCCTGTAGGATGAGGTTGATGTGTTAGAGAATTACCTGCCTATCTTGATTTTTATTGTGGTCGGCATCGCCTTTGGCGTACTGCCGATCGTGGGCGGTTTTTTGCTCGCCCCGCACCGCCCCGACAGCGAGAAGCTGTCGCCCTACGAGTGCGGCTTCGAGGCCTTCGAAGACGCGCGCATGAAGTTCGATGTGCGCTATTACCTCGTGGCAATACTGTTTATCATCTTTGATCTGGAGATCGCCTTCCTGTTTCCCTGGGCCGTCGTGCTGAAGGAAATTGGCCTGTTCGGGTTCACGGCGATGATGGTATTTCTCGGAATTCTGGTCGTGGGTTTTATTTACGAGTGGAAAAAGGGTGCGCTGGAATGGGAATAGAAGGCGTCCTCGAAAAAGGCATGGTCACCACCAGCCTTGATAGTCTCATCAACTGGGCGCGCAGCGGGGCGCTCTGGCCGATGACCTTTGGCCTCGCTTGCTGCGCCGTCGAGATGATGCACGCCGGTGCTGCGCGCTACGACCTGGATCGCTTTGGCGTGATCTTCCGCCCCAGCCCTCGCCAGTCCGACGTGATGATAGTAGCCGGTACACTGGTCAACAAGATGGCGCCCGCGTTGCGCAAGGTCTATGACCAGATGGCCGAGCCGCGCTGGGTGATCTCGATGGGCTCCTGCGCCAACGGCGGCGGCTATTATCACTATTCTTACGCCGTGGTGCGCGGTTGCGATCGCATCGTGCCGGTGGATGTTTACGTACCCGGCTGTCCGCCCACGGCGGAGGCGCTGCTGTATGGAGTCATTCAGCTCCAGAACAAAATCAAGCGCACCAATACCATCGCCCGCTAAGACGCCTTCTATGTCTGACATGACGACTCAGAGCCTTGCCGCGCGCCTTAAAGAAAGGTTTGGCGGCCTGCTGACGGCCTGCAAGGAATCCATAGGCGAGGTGACGATCGAGATCCCTCGTAACCGGTTGCTTGAGGTGTGCCGCGCACTGCGCGACGAGGAACCTTTCCACTTCGAGCAGTTGATGGATGTGTGCGGCGTGGACTATTCCGTATACGGCCACGGTTCGCGCGGCGAGACGGGGCTCATCGCCGAGGACGTCATCGAATTCCCCGATTATCCCGAACAACACTGGAGCGGACCGCGCTTCGCCGTGGTCTACCACCTGCTCTCGCTCAAATACAACCGGCGCTTGCGTGTCAGGATATTCGCTGAAGACGCCGACATGCCGATGGTGGATTCCGTGGTCGAGGTCTGGGCCTCCGCCAACTGGTTTGAGCGTGAGGCCTTCGATCTGTTCGGCATCGTGTTCGAAGGACACCCCGATCTGCGGCGCATCCTCACAGACTATGGCTTTATCGGCCATCCGTTCCGCAAAGACTTCCCGCTCATCGGCAATGTCGAGATGCGCTATGATCCCGAAAAACAGCGCGTCGTGTACGAACCGGTGAAGATCGTAAACCGCGTGCTGGTGCCGCGCGTCATCCGTCATGACCAACGTTACGTGGTGGATAAAACCCAACAGGGGGCGAATGATGGAGATTCGTAATTACACCATGAACTTCGGTCCGCAGCACCCGTCCGCGCACGGTGTGTTGCGACTGGTGCTGGAGAT
>JAMDBH010000159.1:0-2105 GCA_023487615.1 Gammaproteobacteria bacterium | reverse complement strand
GAAAAGCTCGCCGAGAGCAAGCCCTTCAACCAGAGCATCGGTTACATGGATCGGCTCGACTACGTCTCCATGATGTGCAACGAGCACGGCTATGTGCTGGCGATGGAGAAGCTGCTCGGAATCACGCCGCCGATTCGCGCTCAGTACATCCGCGTGATGTTCGACGAGATCACGCGCATCTTGAATCACCTGTTATGGCTCGGCGCTCACGCCCTCGACATCGGCGCCATGACCGTATTTTTGTACTGCTTCCGCGAGCGCGAAGACCTGATGGACTGCTACGAGGCCGTATCGGGGGCGCGCATGCATGCGACCTATTATCGCCCCGGCGGCGTATACCGTGACTTGCCTGACCGGATGCCGCAGTACAAATCCTCCAAGTGGCACAACGAAAAAGAGACCATTGAACGGAACGCCAACCGTCAGGGTTCGCTGTTGGATTTTATCGAAGATTTTACCCGGCGTTTTCCGGCTTACGTGGAAGAGTACGAAAGCCTGCTCACCGACAACCGTATCTGGAAGCAACGCACCGTCGGCATCGGCGTGGTCACGCAGGAACGTGCCTTGCAGTTGGGCTTTACCGGCCCGATGTTGCGTGGCTCGGGGGTCGAATGGGATCTGCGCAAGAAGCAGCCCTATGAGGTCTACGACCGGCTCGACTTCGACATTCCGGTCGGCGTGACCGGCGACTGCTATGACCGTTATCTGGTGCGAATTGAGGAGCTGCGGCAGTCCAATCGCATCGTGCGGCAGTGCATAGATTGGCTCCGCGCCAACCCCGGCCCCGTGATGATTGAAGACCATAAGGTCGTGCCGCCGCGCCGCGAGGAGATGAAGGCCGATATGGAGGCCCTGATTCATCACTTCAAGCTGTTTACCGAGGGTTTTTGCATCCCGGAGGGAGAGGCCTATGCGGCGGTCGAGGCGCCCAAGGGCGAGTTCGGCGTATATCTGATTTCCGATGGCGCCAACAAGCCTTATCGGCTCAAGGTTCGCGCCCCAGGCTTCGCTCACCTGGCTGCCCTCGATGAGATGTGCCGTGGCCACATGCTGGCCGATGTCGTCGCGATTATAGGCTCGCAGGATATTGTCTTCGGAGAAGTAGATCGCTGATGGGCACCTCTAAAAATGCGTCTTTTGTCTTTATGCTGCGTTGGAATTCTGCTCGAAATGCTCATGTACTGTCGTGTACACTCCGCTTTCTCGCAGAATTCCGCCTTGCCTAAAGCCAAAATCCACTATTTTTAGAGATGCCCAGATGGCTGCCCAGATGAAGAGAAAATTCGATTTACTCCCTGAGCTGGTGCGTGCGGCGATAGACCGCGAGTGCCTCAAGTATCCGCCGGAACAAAAGCGCTCGGCCTTGCTGGCCGCGCTGCGTTACACCCAGGAGGCCAACGGCGGCAGTCTGACCACCGAGTTGATGGACGCCGTGGCCGATTGCCTCGACCTGCCGCCCATAGCGGTCTACGAGGTCGCCACCTTTTACACGCTGTATGATTTGAAGCCGGTGGGCCGGCACAAGATCTATGTTTGCACCAATATCTCTTGTATGCTGTGCGGTTCCAGCGAGATTCTCGAACACTTCAAGAAACGGCTCGATATCGAGCCCGGGCAGACCACCCCGGATGGCAGGTTTACCCTGAAGGTGGCGGAGTGTTTGGCCGCTTGCGCCGGGGCGCCATGCTGCCAGATCGGCAAGATCTACTATGAAAATCTCACGCCGGAAAAAGTAGACGCAATATTGAGTAGTTTGGATTAAATATAATTTAGCTCCCTCTCTCCAACTCTCTCCCGGAGTGTATAGACCGGAGAGAGGGTGTTTGTGTCTGCGGCTTGCCGCAGAGGATGAATTTATCTGATGGCCAACGAAGTCTGCTTTCGTAATCTGCATCTGCCGGAACCGTGGTCGCTGAAGACCTATCTTGGCACGGGCGGCTATGCGGCATGGAAAAAGATTCTGGCCGAAAAGACCGCACCCGACGAGATTATCAGCCAGGTGAAAAGGTCCGCTCTACGTGGACGCGGCGGGGCTGGCTTTCCCACCGGCCTCAAATGGAGCTTCATGTCGCGCGGCGCGCCGGGCCAGAAATACATCGTCTGCA
>JAMDBH010000054.1 GCA_023487615.1 Gammaproteobacteria bacterium | reverse complement strand
CGACAAGAACCAGCAAGGCGCCGTCATTGCCCAGGTCACGCCCGGCTCTCCCGCCGCGCAGGCCGGCCTTAAGCCCGGCGACATTGTCACCGCCGTTAATGGGCAAGCGGTACGTGATTCCGGCACCCGGAAACGGACGTAGCGGTCATCCAGATTCCGGCCAAAGATCTTACCGCGCTGTCGCTCGCCGACTCGTCACGCCTGCAGGTCGGTGACTTCGTAGTCGCCATCGGCAACCCCTTCGGTCTGGGTCAAACGGTCACCTCGGGGATTATCAGTGCGCTGGGCCGCACCGGTTTAGGGATAGAGGGTTATGAGGACTTCATTCAGACCGACGCCTCCATCAACCCGGGCAATTCGGGCGGGGCGTTGGTGAATCTGCGTGGCGAACTGATCGGCATTAACACAGCTATCCTCGCGCCCGGCGGCGGCAACGTCGGCATCGGTTTTGCGATCCCCATCAACATGGCCCGGGACATCATGACGCAACTGGTCGAGTCGGGTAAGGTGCGCCGGGGACGGCTGGGACTCCAGGCCCAAGACCTCACGCCGGAGCTGGCGCAGGCCTTCGGCCTTCCCTTGACCGACAAGAACCAGCAAGGCGCCGTCATTGCCCAGGTCACGCCCGGCTCTCCCGCCGCGCAGGCCGGCCTTAAGCCCGGCGACATTGTCACCGCCGTTAATGGGCAAGCGGTACGTGATTCCGGCACCTTCCGCAACGCCATAGGCCTGTTACGGGTCGGCAAACAGGTCAAGCTCGATATCCTACGTGACGGGCGCACTCAGACCGTCGCTGTGGATATCGTTGAGCCTCCGGTGGCGCAAAGCGATAACACGCCCGAGGACGCCCGGCTCGCGGGCGTGTTGTTCGGCATCGTGGATGAGCGTTCCGAGCTGTTCGGAAAACTGGAGGGCATCCCGGTAGTCGAGGTACAACCGGGAAGCCGCGCGGCTGAGGCAGGTTTGCGGCCCGGCGATATCGTTACGGCGGTGAACCGCAAACCCGTGCGCACCTCGCAAGATCTTGCCAACGCGGTCGAGCGGAGCAAAGGCTCACTGCTGCTTAGCATCAGACGTGGCCAAGCCGCCTTGTTTATCGTGATAAAATAACCGCTGCCTTACCAGATATGATGCGCCAGCATATGGCAGATGCACGCCGCGGGTGTTATGGATACCGCTGCTTCCGTTTGCCTGATTATGCTTTGCTGAAAACCTCGATATCGCCCGGCTTGCGCAGCATCTTGTCCACCTCGCCCCGGTGTTGTTCCTCTTTGTAAATCATGTCGCGGACATATTCCTCCAGCCAGACCGAGCGGTCCTTCACCAGATTCAGCAGTTCCTGGTACGCCTTTAGGGCCACGCTTTCGTGCTCCAGCGATTCGCGCAGGATATCACCGATGTCGTGCTTGTGGGTTTCCAGCAGCGGACCGATGGACAGTGAGGGATGCGCCCCGAGTTGGGTGATTATCTCACCCGCCTGGTGGGCATGGGCTAAACCCTCGTTCGCTTGCTCGAGCAGCCAACTGACAATCGGTATGCGGTTGTAGCCATACACCATCAGCGAGTAGTGGCTATAGCGCACCACGCCTGCCAGTTCGAGCTCCAGGATCCTGTTCAGAACCTCTACTACAGCCTTCTTGTCGAATTCCATATTTATCTCCAAAATAAATTACACTCATTACAAACCGTCGGGGCCAGTACACTTGCTGCTTTGCCCGTTCACGTTCAAACCCGGGCCGGACGCGGTTTTGGACACAGGCAAATTACGAAGCAGTATTGGTTTATTGAAATTGTCATAAAGTAACCTGCGTGGACTACTTGATGCGATGCTCCAGCATGTGCGGCATACGCGCGGCGTATTGCGCCGTCGCCTCGGCGGAGTAGTAGTAGGCACGGGACTTGGCCGTATCGCCCGCGGTCTTTGCCGCTTCAGCCTTGGCCTGTAACTCCTTGGACACGGCCAGCATGTCCTGGATTAACTGCCCCTCGGCGGGATGTTTAGTGAAGAGTCCCTCGCCCTTATGTTCCTCGTACTCCCCCTCTGCCCATGCCTGCATGGCAGCGATAGCCTCCGCCACTTTGCTGTCTGCATCCTTGTTGGCAAAGCTCAGCGCCATACCTTCCTCTGCAGCGTGCGCTGGAGCTGATGCAACCACCACTGTACCTGTTAAAAGAGCTAACGCCAGGACAAAGTGTTTCATGCTGATTCCTCCGAATGGTTAACCGACTTTCAAAATAAACGGGCGCGAAAAAAGGGGGCGTTTTCACGCCCCTAAAAATTAAGGAGAGGTAATGACAAACTCTAGACCGCACGTTGAAAAATCCTTACGGCATTCTCTGCGCGACTTTCGAGTGGCTCTAGTATACACAGAATCTAAATGAAAACAATTATCATTTAAAAATTTAATGGTGGGCCGGTCTGACATGCCTGACCCACATCCATATGCCACTTATAGCCAATAAAATGAAAAGAATAGCAGAGACATCCACGACGGCAACACCAACTAACCCGGCAATACGGCCGCTATGCAGATCGAGCAGCACACGCTCCAATGTCAGTCCTTTGCCCCGATAAGCCTCGACTAATTTTGCGTAGAGGCCCTCCGGTGGCGCGCTCACTTTGGCCCAATCGGCAACCACGGGAACATGCCTATCGCCGACCTCTTCGCTCTCGTCCCAATGCAGCAGGTCTTTGTCGGCAAAATAATCGCCGTGGCTTGCCCGCACCACCAACTTGTCATCCTTGACGCCGATTTGGCGCATCCCAGCCGGCACGCCTTGTGCGCCGCCTAGGATTTCCAGCACTTCGCCGGCAGCGCTGAGCAGCACTATCTGTCCCTCAACAGCTATGATCACATTTCCAGCAAGCCCTACAGCCCCTAATAAATGGCCGGGCTCGTCAATGGCAAGCGTTTGCTCATCAAAGTAAATATATCCGCCCAGTTGACTGACCCAGTGGCCGCCGACCGGATAGCTGACGGGCTTGCCGGGTGGCGCTATGCCGTACCAATCGAGCACTAGCTCAGAGCGCACATAACGGGAATCCAGTGCCAAGCCTTCGGTGTGGTTGAGCAATACTCCTGTCACTGCAAGGACTATTGCAAAGACGGCGGCGGTGACACCCACGCGCCGATGCCAGCGGCGCAGGTATTTGACAAGGTGGTGATGCCTAGTTAGCGACACTAGCTTGCTCACTCTGCTGGTGTAGATAAAGGGCTAAGCGGACAAGCTTGGTCAACGCGCGGGTAGACAAGGTGGCGCCGGAGATGCCGTCAATGGAGCGATCCAGTTCATCATCTTTTTCCAGTGTCGCACCCTTGAACTGATCGGTAAAGAATGGGTAGCGTACCTCGGCCCCGCGGCTCTCCCGGTAGATAAGCACCTTCAGCAATTCTAACTTTCCTTTGTTCACCACAATGCCCGTGGTGATGGGCTGCTCCTTGCCTATTTCCTCCAAGATCCAAACCGTGCGCCCATCTTCCCCCCAATAACGCAAGCGCGTGACGCCCAGGTCATGGCCTAGTATTTCCTTGATCTCATTGCGTGCGTTATCGGTGAGGGAGAGTAAGCGGAGCTTCGGAGGCTTGCCCTCAAACACCTCGCCGATAAAATCCTCCGGTTGTTGATATACATCATTGGCCATTACCAGCGCAGGGAATATCAGGCACAGCAAAAAGACCTTCAAGTGGCGCAAGCAATCTACCCTTATTTTTATTGGCACGCAGGCGTTTCGTAACCACGGGATGATGGTAAGCACCTATGGTTACAGGGAGAAAGAGTCATTGTATATCAGCTTTAAAAAAGCTGATTCCTTTTTACTTTTCACCGACTAGTTGTAGTCTTCATTTAATGCCTTTAGAAATACGGCTAGGTCTGTAACTTCCTGGCCGTTGATGGCGATGTTGCCGATGCGTGGATCGGCATTGCGCATACGTCCATCCCGGGCCTGAGCGGATACGGTCTGGTAGAAACTGACTACCTGTTCCAGCGTGTCAAACTGGCCGGTGTGCATGTAGGGCGCGGAGTGGCCGAGGTCTCGCAGGCCGGGGGTTTTGAAGGTCGCGACGGCACGATCCAGCAATATGGTATCGCTCGGGCAACCTGCCGGCTCACCGTTATCCACCAAGCACAGCAGATCATGCAGGGTCTGCTGGCTATCAGGAAAATCCGGGTTGGCAAAAATATTCCAGGCCCCCAGATCGGTCAGCCGCGGGTCCGCGGCGGTTGGTATGGCCCGAAAATGTCCGGCATAGGAAGGGTGAGCACTGGTCGCAGGCAGGGAGCTGCCAGGCTCGGCGCTTCGCGCGGCCAGGTCGGGTATCGTCAGGGCCGCGAATGTGCCAAAGCCGTGAATGTTGTCGTACTCCGCTTGCGCGGCGCCATTATTGTGCAAGCGAAAATCGGTAAAATTCGGCGCGGGGTGGCAGGCTACGCAGTTTCCAATACCGCCCTGGATAATCTCATTTGCACTGATTTGAGCGGCTTGGGGCCGGGCCAAAAATAGGCGCAACCCGTTTAATTCCTGCTCGCCAAATTTAAAGCTCTGTCCCGGGTGAAACTGGAAGGCAGTTTCACTCCCGGACTGGATAAAATTGAAGCTGGTTTTGGCATTGATTGCCAGCAAAAGGCGCCGGCTATATTCCGCATTCGATTCACCTTCATTCGGTTGCCGGGGCAGGTCATTGGCTACCAAAAACCTGTCATAGGGCGATAGGCTAAAGGCGCCCTGGTCATCTTGCCCGAATACCAGATTATTGACATAGGCCGTGATCAATTTGACCGCCGCCGCGAGAATTTCTTGGTCACTAGCCTTGGCTACATCGACGCGGAATTCCGGAGGCAAACGAAACTCTTCACTCAATCCCGCATCGGTTCCCGTCAAAACCGCTTTATAGCTGCCGCCAAATTCCTGCGCCAGTGCGCCGAGGCCGCTATCTTCGCGAATGACCTTGGCGATCTGTGCGATGGCTTGGGTTTGCTCACCCGGGAGCCAGCCCTGCATTCTGCCGGTTAATGTATCCTCTACCAGTTGCTCCATCGAGGTGAATTCACCATCAAAGTGAAACAGTAAGCCCACATCGCGCGGCAACGCCGAGTTGACGAGCGGCGGCGAGTTTCGCACCGCAAAATTTTGACCATCACTGCGTGCGGTCAAGGGTGAACGGCGCGCGAAATCCGCATAAGTGCGCATACCTCCGCCCGGTGTCTCCAACTGCTGATCCACCAGGTGGCACTGGGCGCAATTCATCGTCTGGCCGGCAGCCGGGCCGGGCAAGGGGTCTGACACTGTCTCGCTAGTTGCTACCGCCGGGTCGCCTTGAGAAAGCGTGGCGTTAACATCGCCGCTGGAATTCACGGCAAAAAACTGGGCAAAACGGGTTTCTTTAAACAGCCGCTCGCCTATCGCAATTTGCGACGGATCCGCCGCTTCTGCAGTGTCAGGCAGTTCGGTATCCTGATTGTTATTGCTTCCGCCGCCACACCCCACCAGGGTAATACATAGCGCCGCGATATTAAGCCAGCGATGGTTCAGGATAAACATGCACGATTCTCCATAGCCTACTCTGATAAACTTAAGGAACCTCTAAATCAGAGGTTCCTTATCTTACAACCTCAAAACGCGTACTTGATTCCGGCCTGGATCAGACGCGGGCTGCCGGGCAGGATGCCGCGCGTGCGGTCCACGATATACTCCTTGTCGGTCAGGTTTTTCACCGTCAGGAACACCGTGGTGCGCTCGGGTTTGAAGTGGTAGTTCAGCGTGGCGTTCCAGGTCGTGTAGTCCGAGATCAACCCTAGCTGCCCGTTGGCCGAGGGTGCCTCGGTGCTGGCGAAGTCACTGAACTGCTCGCTTACGTACACCGCTTCCAGCTGCGCATCTAATCCGCCCACGGCGTAGCCCAGGGCCGCTGTCAGCAGATGCTTGGGCGCGTACGGCAGACGGTTGCCGGCCGCGCTGCCGGCAACGAGTGTGCCGCCGACCACTTGCGTGAAGGGGGTGGTCTGCTCCGCCGTGGGTAGCCAGGTGTAGGCCCCGCGCAGATACATACCGGTGGGCAGGCCCGCCCTGCCGGAGAGCTCGAGCCCCTGATACAGAGTCTCGCCCTGGGCGAGCGGCGTGCTGCCGCCGGCGATGGAGCCGACCGCGATCTGGCGCGAGAAGTCGTTGCGGAACAGCGTAGCCTGCAGGTTCGTCCCGGCCATCGGTTCGGCGCGCAGGCCGAGCTCCCAGTTGGTGGACAGTTCGGGCCCGACGTCGGTGCTGGTGCCGGTGCCGCCGATGACGTCCTCGGTGCGCGGCGGGGCGAAGCCGCGGTGCACGCCGGCGAACACGGTCAGCGCCTTGCCGGGGCTGTAAGTGCCGCCGAGGCTGGGGATCCACTGGCCGAGCGTGTCGCTGCCGGTGACTCCGGTGAGATTATTGGTGCGCGAGCTGTCTATATGTTCAAAGCGCAGCCCGGGCGTCAGCGACCAGTTGCCGAGCAGGAAGCGGTTCTGCGCGAACACCGCGTAGGCATCGGTCTCGCGCAGGCTGTCCTCAGCTATGGTTCCGCTGCGGGCGGTCGGCGATGTGCCGTTCATCTGGATGCGCTCCTGCGTCTCATAGTGGGCCCGCACACCCAGGTCCGCCTCGCTGCTCACGCCGAACAGATTGTGGCTGACACGCAGGCGCGGTTCGACGCCCCAGGTGTAGTAGTCGCGCAGCCGTCCTTGGATTGAATTGCAGGTGTCGGGGTTGACCTCCACGCCGTTGTTTCTGTTGGTGGTAAATGCGCCGCCACACTGACTGTCCGTGGTGGTGCTGGCCTGCCGCCACCAGTCACGCACAAAAAGTGAGCCATAGAGATTGGTGGTCAGCACCACATTGTCATTGAAAACCAACTCATGGGTCGCCGACGCGCCGTAGCGATCGGCGTACATGAAGTCATTCTTGAACGGATTGTAGCGCGCGCCGAGATTGTTGAACTCCGCTTGCGTGAGGCCCGAGTAGGTGACGTTGGAGTCTTCGCTGTAGTAGTTGGCGCGCAGCGTCAACGCCTGTTGCGCGCCCATGCCCAGCACGGCCTTGAAATTGGCGTCATTGAGTTCTGAATGGGTGTTGTCGCGCGCGCCGTCGCCCTGTTTACGGATGTAATCGAACAACAGGCCACTGCTGCCCCAGGTGCCGCCGTAGTTGATATGGCCATTGAGATAGTCGCGGTTGCCGCCACCCAATGTGATGGAACCGCCCGGCGTGGCGGGCGGCGTCGGGGTGATGTAGTTGATGACGCCGCCGATGGTCTGCGGCCCGTAGAGAATCTGCCCCGCGCCCTTCAGCACCTCGATGCGCTCATAGCGGTCAATGGGCGGATGGTAGTAGCTGGCGTTGTCGCCGTAAGGGGCGTAGGAGAGCGGGACGCCGTCCTCCAGCAGCGTGATCTTGGTCGAGCGCGTCGGGTTGAGTCCGCGGATACCGATGTTGGGGCGCAGGCCGAAACCCTCCTCATCGCGCACGTTGATCCCCGGCAGCTTGCGCAGCGCTTCGCTGGTGGTGAACACGCGGCTGCTTTCCAGCGTCTGCTTGTCCAGGATCTCGCCGGAACCGGGAATGCGCTCCAGCGCCTCCGGCGTGCCGATGACCTCCACCGTGGGCGCCTTGACGGAACCGTCCTCCTCCTCTTGTGCGACCGCTACCGCCCCGGGCCAGGCCAGGGCCATTAAAACCGCGATATTGATTTGTTTCCTTGAAAACATGTTTTTTCTCCTCTTCTTTTATCCGGTTACACACACGTTAAACAATGGCCGTCAGGGGCCACCCCTAAGCACCGGGTATGGATATTAAACTTAATGAGAATGATTTGCAATAGTATTTATGATTTATGCCCGGTCTATAGAAAGGCGAGCGAGACGGAGGCACACATGGCTTGCAATTTA
>JAMDBH010000157.1 GCA_023487615.1 Gammaproteobacteria bacterium | reverse complement strand
CGAATGCTGCGCTGCGCTTCAAGCCGCAGGACGCCGCTGCCCAGGGTGAGAAGCGCAAAGGCAAGGAGAACAAGCGCGAGGGTGCGGCGAGTACTGTTTATGTGCTGGAAAATAATCAGCTCAAACCCATTACCCTTGCCACCGGCATCACCGACAATCGCTACACCGAAGTGCTCTCCGGGGAACTCAAGGCCGGAGATCAGGTGGTGGTGGAAGATACTCAGCTATCCAGTGGCGCGAATCAGAATCAGGCCCCCAGCACGTTCAGAATGCGAATGTTCTGATGGGAAGCGAACCCGTCATACGCGTGGAGCAGCTGTTCAAGCAGTACGAGACCGCCGCGGGCGCCGTGCCGGTGCTCAAGGACGTGAACCTCACCATTAACCCCGGCGAATTTGTCGCTGTGATGGGCCCGTCCGGCTCGGGCAAGTCCACTTTCATGAACATCCTGGGGTGTCTCGATACTCCCACGAGCGGTACTTATGTGCTCAACGGCGAGGACACCGGCACGCTGAACGCCGACCAGTTGGCGCAGCTTAGAAACGAGGTGATCGGGTTCGTGTTTCAGGGTTTCAATCTTCTGCCGCGCGCCAATCTAGAAAATAACGTGGCGCTGCCGCTGGTCTATCGGGGAGTCAAGAAAACGGTGGGGGCCACACAGGCCCGCGAAATGCTTGAAAAGGTAGGCCTGAAGGGCTACTGGCAGTCCATGTCCAACCAGATTTCAGGCGGCCAGCAGCAGCGAGCGGCGATTGCCCGCGCGCTGATCAACCGCCCCCGGCTCATCCTGGCGGACGAGCCGACCGGGAACCTTGACACGACGACCAGCCGGGAGATCATGAATCTCTTTACCCGGCTTAACAAAGAAGACGGCATCACCATCGTTTTGGTCACCCACGAACACGACATCGCGTCCTACGCCAAACGGCTGGTGAGGTTTGTAGATGGCCGTATCGTGCACGATGGCGCCATGACCCATACCGAGGAGGGGCACGCATGATAGGCGCGATGCTCGCCGAGGCGTGGCATGCGATGGGCGCGAACCGGCTGCGCACGTTTCTCACCATGCTCGGCATGGTGATCGGCGTCGGCGCCGTCATTCTGATGCTGGCCATCGGACGCGGCGCGCAATTTCAGGTGGATCAGTCCATCGCCTCGATGGGGAGCAACCTGTTCATCATTCTGTCTGGCTCCTCGACTACAGGCGGCGTGCGGCTGGGAACCGGGGCAGCGCCCACTCTTACATTGGGCGACGCGCAAGCCATCGCGGAACTGCCCACAATTGCTGCGGTCGCGCCCACCGTGTCCGGCGGCGCGCAGATAGTGTACGGGCAAAACAACTGGGGCACGCAGGTGCTCGGAACGACACCGAGCTACCTGGAGGTGCGCGACTGGCGGCTCGCCGCCGGCTATCCCTTCACCGACTCGGACGTACGCTCAGCCACGCGTGTTGCCCTCGTGGGGCAGACCGTCGTAAAGAATCTGTTCGGCGAAGAAGACCCAGTCGGCAAGACAATTCGAATTAAACAGAGCCCCTACCTCGTCATCGGGGTTCTGGCGGTGAAAGGGCAAAGCCTGGACGGGCGAGACCAGGACGACACCATCCTCATCCCGGTCACCACCGCGCAACGAAAACTCTTCGGCACCCAGTTTCAGGGCAGCGTGCGCGTCATCATGGCGCAGGCTACTGCGCCGGAGGCCATGGCGGAGGCGGAACGCTCAATAAACGAGTTGCTGCGCCAGCGTCATCATTTGCAGGAAGGAACGGAAAGCGATTTCAGTGTGCGGAATCTGACCGCGATCGCCAACACGGCGGCGCAAACCGCCCGCGTCATGTCGCTCATGCTGGGAGCGATTGCATCCATATCACTGGTCGTCGGAGGCATCGGCATCATGAACATCATGCTGGTGTCCGTCACCGAACGCACGCGGGAGATCGGCATCCGCATGGCCGTCGGCGCCCGGCAGCGGGATATTCTGACGCAGTTTCTGCTGGAAGCCATCATCATCTCCGTAGTGGGCTGCCTGGTGGGAGTGATTCTGGGTGTGGGCGGCGCAGTGCTGGTAAATAAAATCACCGAGACCGCCGTGGTCATCACCCTGAGTTCCGTTATCATGGCGTTCCTCGTCGCCGCCGGCGTGGGGATCTTCTTCGGCTTTTACCCCGCCAACAAGGCGGCCCGCCTGAAACCCATTGATGCGCTGAGATACCAGTGAGTTGCCGTAGTCTCTTATGGAGCGCGGGCCTTGTTCTCCTGAGAGGGAACGGGTAATCTACAGCATAAGATAGTGAGATATGGCGTTCTCCTCACGTTCTCCTCATAACCATGTGTAACTGCTAAAAAGGTGACAAGTTGGCACAACCTAATTTTCAATATGAAAAGCGTCAAAAAGATTTAGCCAAGCAGAAGAAGAAAGAAGAAAAAAAGCAACGCAAACTGGATAAAAAAAATATCCAGCCCCAAGAGAATCCGGATCAACCTCCGGATGATGGAGCGGCTGTATAAAGCAGTTCCATCGGTTCGATGGGGAGCGGGAACTATGGTAAGCATGCAATGAACTTGACGCCTTGCTCTGTTTTTGCGCCGGAAGCACGATGGCTCACCAACTCCGAATCTTCGGTAAGTGGTGGCCCGATTGCTTGGCCGGAAACGGCTGATCTTACTATGTAAGGAAAGGAATTGGCATGATAGAGGTGAACTACTATCGGGGCCGCGATCTTGGAAAAGAGGTCGCCTTTGACTTTTCGTCACTCGTACACACGACACCACGCGACCAGCTCGAAAATTTCTTTGCTGATCGTCTGGTCGAAAAAGAGAAAGTCCAAGAGAGGGACGCTACCGCTGAAATTGAACTTACTTTCCTGAGGGATACATTGTCAAAGATACGTGCCGGTCTCCCACTCGCCCCCGTCATTTATCCCAAGTAGCGAGCGCAGCGAAGCAAAACGCTCAAACGCTATCGCCAATTTGTGATGGCGGGCAGGGGCTTGCCCAGCCCCATGCAGAAGATCCGTCATCAACTGTTGCTAGGTGATGATGCTTTTGTGGAACGCCACCGGCAGACAAAAAACCCCGAAGCGCTACGGGAGGTTTCCAAGACCCATCGAAGATTGGTCGCCTTATCGCCGGATGAGTACCGGATACGTCACCCGAATAACGATGAGGCGATGGCTCAGGCTTACCTGTCAGGCGCTTGTATGATGGCACAGATCGGGCAGCATTTCGGGGTACACTGTATGACGGTAAGCCGAGCGGCGGAAGTATGAGAAAGGCCCGAAGGGGGTGTTGTAATGTTAGAACTGACCCCGAATGCACGACCCCGAATGCACTCCCCGATCCGCAGTTGGCTAGACCGACCTACAGCAAAGAACCCGATGTGGTGATTGAAGACAAACGGCGGTAATGGTCGGCGATGGATGACAAAATAATGGAAGCTATCATTGCAGGGCTTTTGTCTGGGGTGCTCTCTCCCCTCGTTCTTTCTTGGCTCCAACATCGCGTCATTTGGAAGAGTCAGAAAAAACTTGAGATTAAATTCACCATCTTCCAAGATGCTGTCCGCGCGCTAAGTCTATGGGCAACAGATGCACTTGACCAAGGACTTCAGTCCAAGAAGGCAGCATATAACGGCGTTACCAGAGTCACAGAAGCTCGATCAGAGACATGGGAACTGATTGAGAAATCGCGTGGCTTGGTACAGGCATTTTTTTCTTCCGAAACTTTTGCGGCTTATGACGAAGTGCTTCGGGCCAATATATCTCTTCAGAACATCCCAAACGAAGACTTCGAGCAAAAGCGCACGAAGGCAATACTTCTGATGGCAACAGAACTGGGAATCCACGAATGAGCCATCTGTCCAACGCCGCGCCGCAAGCGGCGCGCCCCTGAGCTGGCACGTTAGGCCAACAACCATGATGCGTCGAGTCACTGTCGGCCGACAACTATGATTTACGTCCTGCACGCTTCACTCGCTCTGACGGCCTTCTTGGTGGTACTGAATGGCTTTCTGCATGGTACGTACAAGGCCCACATTGGTGTCTTCCTAAGCATTTTTCTGGTTGGCCTCTTGGTCGCATCTTTTGTCGCATTCGGCTGGAAGGCTGGAATACTCGCACTGGTGCTGAGCTTTATTTACGGAATCGCATCTCGTTCCTTGGCAGCGCGTCTCGCCGCAAGGTTACTTTCGGGCCCTGGCAGCCCTTCAAGGCACTACGTCGGTCTCCCTACTCTGGCACTTGAACGTATCTCTTACAACCTTGGTCCAAACCCAAAGTTCGACCCCTATGACCTCGAGAACATAATGCACCAAATGCGCTCGAGAAGCAGTCAACAATCTGAGAGGGCTCTAGTGGCCCTACTCGATTACTGCGATAGCAACCCCGATGTTCAAAAGGTGATGACCGAGTTCAAAGCAACACACGAGACACTCATCGAGCTTTACAACAACCTGCTGATGGCGGGTGCAGGCCAATGGGCTGGCGGGCATTACGTTCCCGCCTCCGCTCTAGCCTATCCGCATACCCTCCGGTACCTCTTGGAACACCTTGGATGTGGGCGCGATACGCTCTGGCAGCGTGCTGCCCACCTAGTCATCCATTTTGAAACCGGATCTCCACTGAAGTAACCGAATGCTGGAAGCTCGTGTGCATGGCCTATCCCATCATTCCACCGGACCCATGCAAGCTGTGATTGCCCGATCCGGTGAATTCAAATTTTGAGGCTGTAGCGGCCATGCGACGGTGTCAAGAAAGTAGACCATTTGTTTCCTCAAAACCAGAACCTTGTTAACCTGTTGCACTTGAGAGTTGAATCCACGATGAATCAAGAACAGAAAAAAATAACCAAGGTTGAGGAATTGAGCCATTTCCCATTCAAAAGCTTTCAAGAGTTCAAGAAAGCAATTATGGAAGGCGTTGCCCAGCCAGGCGTTGATCGGAGCGTTGCCTTGAATTGGGCACAAAGTGGGATTTATGCGCCTGGTGTTTTACGCGCACAAACCGTTTTCTTGATGTTGCTTCCGTACATCGCCGTACTCGGTTTTATCGTTTGGGCTCTTGTTTCTAAAAACTGGCTGATGCTTTTGGCACTTCCAGTTTTACTGATTGCCTTTTTCATTTTTCACCCGAGCATGGCGATTTTTGGCATAATTCGCTCTGGCTTTATCTGGTTGTCCTTTGTTGGTTTGGTGTATGCGTTTATGACAAGCAAGCCGGGGCTCCTGGCACTTTGTATAACCCTTGTTGTTATTTGGTATGCGCTAAGAACTATCTACAAAAAAGCAGTAGGCTATCTGACAAAAGCGGTTTCCGAGCATGAAGATTTACTTTGTATCTTGTGGCAAGGGAAAGATCTCAATATCATGTTTTTTAATGGCAACCGCTTTTGGGTTGACTGGAAAACAGAGAACGGCCAAAGCGTTTTTTACGATGAAGAATAATTTCTATCTAGAGTCAAAGAGGTCATGTCCATTGTATGACTATAAGAGGCACCAGAGGGGTCAAGTTGATTGTATGACTATCATAGATAGTTGCAGGATTATACAGTTCATATAGTCATACAATGAGCTTGATCTCTACTTCCAAAGCGGGCTTTTTATTTCTCTGCTGCCTCGTCACGGCAGTGGCGGAGGCATCTGTTGAGAAGCTGACCTACCAGAAACAGGTCATTACTGTTGACGGTGAGCACCGGCTTGCGCGGGTGCCGAAGGGGTATCAGCTTGAGCTTTTGACCGACGTGCTTGATGGTCCACGCTTGTTAACGTTTTCCAGCAACGGCGATCTGTTCATCGGTTCCAAGTCCGGTAATGTTTATCGTTTACCGCCGCCTTATACCGCCCCCCAGATATTGGTGACGCTTGACGACTATCCGCACAGTGTAGCGTTCCGGCCGGGTGAAATCCTCATTGCGCGCACTGATGGCTTGTATCGTGCGCCCTATCGGCCCGGCCAGAAAAAACTTGCAGCAGACGCGGTGAAATTGTTGGCCGCCTTGCCCGGCGGTGGCGGGCACAACAGCCGCACCGTGGGTGTCGGCCCTGACGGGCGGGTATATGTGAGCCTGGGTATCAGCAGCAATTGCAGCGATCAATATCTCGGTGAACCTTATCCGTTTAATGATCGCCGTGGCGGCATTATGGTGTTGCGCGAAGACGGCGGTAAGGCGAAATGGGAGACCTATGCCTCGGGGCTGCGCAATGCCGTGGGGTTTGCCTGGCACCCGGCCACCGGCGTGCTGTACGCCAGCAATAATGGGCCCGATCATTTGGGTTATGAGCAGCCACCGGAATATTTCAGCCGTATCGATGCCGGATCATTTCATGGCATGCCCTGGTTTCAATACGACGGTCAACGCATCAAGCGGGATGAGTGCATCAAGCGCAACCCGCCGCGGCCTATGCAGGATGTCGTGACGCCGGTGGTGACCTTCCCGTCGCGCAATGCTCCGTTGGGTATGACCTTTGTGCCGCAAGGCGCGATGGACAAGGCGCTTGAGTTCAATGCCATTGTGGCATTGCACGGTTCCTGGGGCACAAAATCCAGTGGCGGTTTTTTCGGTGACGCGGCCACGCGGCGGCCACCGAAGATCGTCGCCGTGCGGTTTCAGAATGGTCAGGCGCAGCGGGTCGATGATCTGATCACCGGGTTTCAGCTGGAAGACGGCGGACGCTGGGCGCGGCCCGCGGGTGTCGCTATCGGCCCGGATGGCGCGCTGTATTTCACCAGCGATAGCAACACTCATGGGCTGTTTCGTCTCAAAAGGAATCAATAGCCTCCTTTCGCTGCACTACTAAAGATCCCAAGCTGCTCATCCTATTTGGTCGATGCCAGCAACGCCTCGGCGCGCGTCAGGTCCGCCTCGGTATCCACCCCCGGCCCCGGCAATTCCAACGCCTCGGCGACATGGATCTTGCGGCCGTTCCACAGCACACGCAGTTGCTCCAGGGCCTCAGCCTTCTCCAGCTCGCACTCCGGCCAGTTCGCATACTCCTGGATGAAACCGGCGCGGTAGGCGTAGATGCCGATGTGCCGGAAGTAGTGCGGGTGCGGCAACTCGCGCACGTTGTCATCGGCAAAGGCGCTGCGGTCCCAAGGTATTGGCGCGCGGCTGAAGTACAGCGCATAATCTTCTCTGTCTCTCACTACTTTAACAACATGCGGATCGAACAGATCGGCGGCGTGTTCCAGCGCGGCGCATAGGGTCGCCACGCTGGCGGGTGGATGTTTTTCAAGATTGTCAGCGACCTGGTGAATGATGCGTGGCGGGATGAGCGGCTCATCACCTTGCAGATTGACAACAATGCAATCCTTAGGGAGACGCATCGTGCTGACCACTTCGGCCAGGCGTTCGGTGCCGGAGCGATGCTGCGCCGAGGTCATGCACACCTGCCCGCCCAATTTTTTTACCGCTTGCGCGATGCGCTCATCATCCGTGGCGACGATCACCTGCTCGGCGCCGCTCGCCTGCGCGCACCGCAGTACATGTTCAATAAGCGGTTTGCCGGCGATTTCGCGCAACGGCTTTCCGGGCAGGCGCGTGGAGGCGTAGCGCGCCGGGATGATGACGCTAAATTCTGCCACTACAGGGCGCCTCTTAAAATGATGGATTTTGCTTCAAGACAAGGCGCAGCGCCGTCGAGCAGCGCAGCATACACGCCAGTATGTGAGCAGCGCAGACAAGCTGCAACACCGTATTGAAGCAAAAGACGCATTTTAGAGGCGCCCTATACTTCTTCGTCAGGGGTTAGCTGGCGCGCCTCCTGCTCCAGCATCACGGGGATGTCATCACGGATCGGATAGGCTAACCGGTCGGCCTTGCAGATGAGTTCGGCTTGGTCTTTTTTGTAAACCAATGGGCCTTTGCAGAGTGGGCAAACCAGAATTTCGAGCAGTTTTTTATCCATGCGGTTTCCTCAGAAAAGCTTTTATACCTAACGACATAAATATGCCGCCTAGTCACTCCTTCCCCCTTGAAGGGGGAAG
>JAMDBH010000027.1 GCA_023487615.1 Gammaproteobacteria bacterium | reverse complement strand
AGTAAACGAAGGTCTATGGCCATTTCCTTGCGGGCGGACGCCACGGATGTGAAACACGCAATAGTCAGTACCAATAAAATATGTTTCAATCAAGCACCTTAAATAGTTGCCTCTGCTACTGTGACCATCAGCATAGCGGTTGGTTTCGCCGCAGGCGCCGGCCGGCCGCAAGGAAATGGCCATAGACCTTCGTTTACTCTATACTTAAATACTGTGAGGAGTTAGGCGTGAGGAGTGAGGTGAAAGCTGCTTTACGCCTCACCCCTTACGCCTCACTTTTTAGCCCCTAGCCCCTAAAATGCCCTCGGATACCTTATCACGCTTCATTGCCCGCTACTGGGGCCTTGCCGTATTGTTGCTATGGGGCGGCCTCGCCCTCTGGCTGGAGCGGAGCACGCCGTACGGCCTGGACGAAGGGGCGGCGCGAGCCTTGTTGCTCAATTGGTCTGTCGCGGGGGATGTTGTCAATCCGATCGTCATCTTCGGCGTCCCGGATTTCCGCGCTCTGATCTTTATCCCGCTGGGCATCTACTGGCCCGGCAGTCTGATCGCGGCCAAGGCCTTTACCCTGCTCGTCACCTTCGCCGCCGCTGCGCTGCTCTACCGGTGGAGCAGGCGGAGCTTGAGCCAGGAGACCGCGCTGGTCGCCACCGGCCTGTTGCTGATCGCGCCGCTGACGCTCGCTCAGGCCGATGCGCTGGCGGCCGGGCCGTATCTGCTCTTGATGTTCGGGCTGGGCGCGTGGCTGGATCACAGCTATCGTGCAGCATCACGCCCGCTCGGCGGTAATTATTTTACCCAGATGCTGCTGGTCGCGACTACCGTGACCCTGCACCCTGCGGGGCTCGCCTACCCCGCGGCATTGCTGTGGCATTGGTACAAAAATCCGCTGGACACACGTCAACAGCGGCACATGTATATTGGGGTGACTCTGGCCGTGCTGTTTGCACTTTTGTTGCAGGCGGGCTGGCACGGGCTGTCGTGGTGGCGCAATCCGCTGGAGCCGCTGGCCGCCGTGATGTTGGGCGGCGGGCAAGAAGAGGGCGCCGCTGTCATGGTTACGGGCTTACTGGTTGCCGGCCTGACGGTTCTCGTTATCGCCCTCAATGTCCGAAAACTGATGGATGATTTTATGGGCGCCATGCTGGCGCTGGCATTGCTGTTTGGCGCCGTTGCCGCCGATGACGCGTGGGCGATGCTGACGCTGGTTGTTATTCTCTATTACGGCTTGCCGCAGCTGATATGAGTAAGGCCCTTGAGATAGATCCGCAGCTGATCGCCCTCAACGAGTCCCTGGGGCCTCCGGGGTACGCAGGAAAGCGCGGCGGTGTGTTCGCGCTGCTGGTCATTGTCGCCACCTGGTTCATGACGGTAGACAGAAATTACTACGAAGCAGTAAAACGGGGATTGCTATCGCCCCACGATCAACTCATCCACACGCTGATCATGGAAGAGGCCGATAAGAAATCCCTCCGTGTAGCGAGTCAATGGCCGGCGCGCACCATGATCGCCTGCAAGTGCGAGGTTTTGCCTCTACCGCCGGCGGCCAAGGACGGCGAGACCCTGCTGATCTATCTCAAGGGCATTACTCATATCGTGTTTGATCCCAACGCCCCGGAAAACCGCAGGCTCGGACTCAATATCGCCGAATTGGGCGGCACGATGGAGACCCTCTCTCTGCAGCCGGGCGGGGTCATTCTGAAGGTGCGTAGGTAGTTGTAGGGCCGAATTCACTCGGCCTACTGCTTTTGTGAGCCAATCTCCAGCATCTTTTTCTCGCGCTGAAAGACCACCACCGAGCCGATGCGCAATACACTCAGCACGAGCAACAAGACGCTCAAGGCGTAAACCTCTTCGGGAGTAATCTTGTGCTCGAAGATCTTGATCATGATCTCGCGCAGCAAAAATACGATAGCCGCGTCCACGATAAAGGTCATACGCAGTCGATGGGTGGTGAAATAATCTACCAGGGTGCGTGACAGTTCGATCAGGATAAACAGCGTCAGCACCTCGGAAATAATCTGTTGATACTGGCCGGCCAGCTCTTTGGTGGCCAACAGATCGCCCAGTGTCAGGAATAACTGCACGACGCCGATGATGATTCCCAGTGTGATAAAGGCCAGAATCACCGACAGCACCGCGCCCATAAACTTTTCGAAGAGAGGTAGGAGTTGAATTTTCATTGCTTTGTCTCCGGTTCGGTTTTGCGCAGGAAATTGATCTTCGGTTCAGCACCTTTGAGCAGATTTTGAATATTGATTTGATGGCGCAGCACCAGCAGCGTGCTCATAATGATACTGACCACCAGTAAGGGTAAAGGCGCATGAAACCAGTGCAGATAAAGCGGCGCCATCAAGGCTGCACTGAGCGCGGCGAGCGAAGAGAAACGAAACAGTAACGCCACGGCCAGCCATGTGAGCAACGTCAAAGCCCCTACCATCCACGACAGACCGAGTAGCACGCCGAGAAAGGTCGCCACGCCTTTGCCGCCTTGGAAATCAAAAAAGGCAGGATAGAGATGGCCTAAAAAGGGAGCCAGCGCAATACCGGCCAGCGCCATAGGCGGCAACTCAAAGTAACCGGCTACGAGCAGCGGGACTAAACCCTTCATCATGTCGCCCAACAAGACTATCGCCGCCGGGCCTTTGCCGGCCAGCCGCAAGATGTTGGTCGCGCCGGGATTGCCGGAACCTTGTTTGCGCGGGTCGGGAAGGCCCATGACGCGGCTCACGATGATGGCGCTCGACAGCGAGCCGAGCAGGTAACCGAAAATTAACAAGACCAGAGTGAGTGCAGGTACAATCATAGGCTCATATTGGAACCGCTAGGCGGCTCGCGGTCAAGTCTTAATCTCGCCAAAGCGGCATTTGATGTGAATAAACTACCACATGGACATTATCTACCTCCACGATCTTAAAATTGACACGGTCATCGGTATCTTCGAGTGGGAGCGGCGCGTCAAGCAGGCCGTCATTCTCAATCTCGATATGGCCGCCGACATCCGCAAGGCGGCGGCGAGCGACAAGATTGCAGATACCCTGGATTACAAGGCCGTGGCCAAGCGCCTGATAGAGTATGTGGGCGCCAATCAATTTCAACTGGTGGAGACGCTGGCCGAGCGTGTCGCGGAGATTGTTCTGAAGGAATTTGGCATCAGTTGGCTGCGCCTGCGCGTCAACAAAAAAGGCGCGGTACGCGGCGCAGTGGACGTAGGCGTCATCATCGAACGCGGCCGGAACCCATCGTGACCCGCGTCTATGTCAGCGTCGGCAGCAACATCGAGCGTGAGCACAACATCCGTTCCGGGCTGGCCGCCCTTCGCAAACGCTTTGGCGATCTCACGGTATCGTCCACTTATGAAAGCAAATCCTACGGCTTCGAGGGCGATAATTTTTACAATCTGGTGGTGGGTTTCGATAGCGACGAAGACGTGTATGGCGTGGTTCGCGCCTTGCAGGACATCGAAGACCGGCACGGCCGGGTGCGCAGCGGCCCGCGCTATTCCTCTCGCACCCTCGACCTCGATTTACTGGTCTACGGCGACCTGCAACTCCACGAACCGGGACTGGTACTGCCGCGTCCCGATATACTCAAACGTGCCTTCGTACTCGGCCCGCTGGCGGAAATCGCCGGTGAATTAAAGCATCCTGTGGCAGGAAAAACTTATGCGGAATTGTGGGAGGGCTTCGACAAGTCCCGGCACGGCATCTGGCGAGTCGTAATGGAAGGCGAGTAGGGTGGGCAACTTGTTGCCCACATGTTTCAAATTGGGATTGAATCGCGTGGGCAAACAAAAGCCGTTTGCCCACCCTACAACTTCACTTTATGATTGCGAAATGAAATTAAGCTGCAATTTGTTCAAACGAGAAATGCGGGATATCGGCCCGCTCACTGGCGTGCTCAATGGTGATGCCGCAAATCTGGCCCATGCTATCAAGATCCAGCAGCGTGTTTTCGTCCAAATCTTTCGTTTCGGCCACATTAGTGGGCCGCAGCTCAATGTATAAAGTATCCGTATCCTGGAAATACTGTATCTTCATGGTACAAATCCTCTGTCGAAAAAGGCGTTGTGTATAGTTTCACCATCCGGCAATAAAACGACCCGTAAATATTTGCCCTCAGCTTCCGGTATGGAAGCCCAGCGGCGGATGCGACCATCTTGCTGGAGCGTCTCTCTAATGGGATGTTGCACCGCCCGTTCTATCCAGGCCAGATCAATACCGGCCCGGTCGGGCCGTTGCCGCATGGCCTGGAAGTACTGAGTATACTTCATGTTTAGTAGTTTAGCAGAGACGGGTGTAGGAGAAACCATAGGGGCTTAACCGTCAAATTCAGCAGCTAAGCAAAGGCGGAGCCATGCGGAGTGTGCTGGAATGCAGGGGTACCGCTCATACGGGTGGTTTACCTGTCCAAGAATGCAAGGCGTGCGGTAGATTGTCGGAAGAAATACCTCTCAACGTAAATACTTCGCAGAGAAACTCCTCTGCTGTATGTAGGCGAGTAGGGTGGGCAGCTTGCTGCCCACATGTTTAAATTTAGATGGAATCGCGTGGGCAAACAAAAACCGTTTACCCACCCTACAGATGTGCTCTAACGCTGCCCGAGTTGATGGGCTTGTGAGCATAATTAACACCAGCGCTTGATGGCCCTTTTTACCTGCTCTTCGTGAACCACCATCAACTCCGACAAGCACCACTCCAAAAAGGCACAGACGGCTAAACGCTGCGATTCAGAGCACAGGAACTTGAAATTCAGATGCTCTGCCTTATCTGATTTAGCCCGACCGTACTCAGCAAGAGCATTTATTGTCCATTCTGTAACCAATTGGTCGTAGTTGTCTTTATTCAAAACTGACCATTGCATATAAGCGGGTACCAGAGTGCGAAGGTCAAACCTCCCCACGCAATTCCATAGGATTCTGATTCGCTCTTATTTCCGCATCTAAGTCGCGGGCTAACTGCCAAGACCCAGGGAATGCACCTTCGATGGTCTGCGAAATATCCATTCCCATTGCTAACTATAAATAGACCGCCCGCCATCCACAGCGATCACCTGTCCGGTAATGTAGCCGGCGTCGCGGATCAGAAACAGTATAGTGCGCGCCACGTCGCTAGGGTGTCCGGCGCGTTTCAACGCGGTGCGTGATTTGATGTGCTGTTTGGTCTCTTCGTCCATGTTGTCGGGCCAGAGCACCGGGCCGGGGGCGACGGCGTTCACGCGCACCGAGGGGCCTAATTCGCGGGCCAGGGCTTTGGTGAGCATCACCAGTCCGGCCTTGGCGGCGCTGTATACCGGATAGCCTTTGAGGGGGCGTTCGGCGTGGATGTCCGCCATGTTGACGATGCAGCCGTGGTGCGCGGCGAGGGTGGGGGCGGCGGCCTGCGCGAGAAAAAACGGGGCTTTGAGATTACTGCCCATGAGATCGTCCCATTGCGCCTCTGTGACCTCGCCAACAGGCGTAGGATAAAAACTCGAGGCGTTGTTAATCAGCACATCGAGCCGCCCCCAAACATCAATGGCCTGTTGCACCAGTCTTGGTAGCTTTGCGGTATCGAGCAAGTCTCCCGCTATCAGGGTCACCGAATTTTCACGTACCGTGTTAAGCTTGGCTTGCAAGGTTTGCGCGGTATCCTTGGATAGCCGGTAATGCAAGACCAGATTAAACCCCTCGGCGTGCAGCGCCTCGGCCACCGCCGCGCCCACGCGATGCGCGGCGCCGGTAATCAATACCACTTTTAGTTTATCTGTATTATTCTGCATCAGTGTATGGCCGGGCGAATCCTTTAAGCCTAACTCAAAATCCACGGCGTCGAAACCCTCCATAATGAAATTCACTACCCCTGTTTCCGAATTACCTGTCCCGGATGAGGGTTCGTTGCGCCATAGTCAGCGGCTGGCAGGGTTGATTCGGGATGAGATCGAACGGCAGGGCGGCCGAATCACCTTTGCCCGTTATATGGAGTTGGCGCTGTATGCGCCCGAACTGGGCTATTACAGCGCGGGGCTTAACAAATTCGGCGTCGCCGGTGATTTTGTCACCGCACCGGAGATTTCTCCGCTGTTTGCACGTTGTGCGGCGCGGCAGTGCCGGCAAGTTCTGCAGGCCTTGGGGGGCGGCGATATCCTGGAATTCGGCGCGGGTTCGGGCGTCATGGCTGCGGATTTGCTGGTGGAATTAGAGGCATTGAACAGCCTGCCCCGGCATTATTTCATTCTTGAGATCAGCGCCGAACTGCGAGAGCGGCAACGGGCAACGCTAACCCAGCGTATACCGCATTTATCGGGGCGCGTCATTTGGCTAGATGAACTTCCCAAACAAAAACTGCGCGGTGTTGTATTCGCCAATGAAGTTCTGGACGCGATGCCGGTGCACCGGTTTAGGCTTGACGCCGAAAGGGTAGCGGAGCTTTATGTTGCTTGCGTGGATGATACGTTTGCGTGGCGGGCAGGGCCGGTAAGCGATCCGGCCTTGGCTAAACGCATCGCGGAAATCCGCGCCGCGTCGCCTGATCTTAAGCCGGGATATATTTCTGAAATCAATCTGGCAGCGCCAGCCTGGGTGTAGACGGTGGCCGCTGCAATCGAGAGTGGTATGTTACTATTGATAGATTACGGCTATCCGCGCCATGAGCTTTATCATGCGGAACGCGCCCGTGGCGTCTTGCTCTGTCATTATCGCCACCACGCCCATGGCGACCCCTTTTTGTATCCTGGATTGCAGGACATCACCGCGCATGTGGATTTCACAGCGCTCGCCGAAGCAGGCCATGCTGCGGGATTGCAAGTCGCGGGTTACACCACCCAGGCGAATTTTTTGCTCGGCTGCGGTTTAACCGATCTGGCCGCTGCAGTGCCCGCCCACGAAACCCGCCAGCGCATTCAGCTTGCCGAACAGATTAAGCGGCTTACCCTGCCGGGTGAAATGGGCGAGACCTTCAAGGCATTGGCGCTGACGCGCGATTTTAGCAAGCCGCTGCTGGGATTCAAATTACGGGATTTGCGCGACCGGCTGTGACAAAAATCTTGTATTATTATGAAACATCCCCATTTCGGCGTCGTTCGTTATTTTTCAAGGAGATCATCATGCGCAAAGCTTTATCAGTCTTGTTTCTTCTGACCTCCGGCCTCTGGTTAAGCGGTTGCGGTTACAACACCCTGCAGTCCACCGACGAACAGATCAAGGCGAGCTGGGCGGAGGTGTTGAACCAATATCAACGCCGCGCCGACCTGGTGCCCAATCTGGTCAAGACGGTGCAGGGTTTCGCGGCCCAGGAGAAGGACATCTTGCTGGGCGTCACCGAGGCGCGCGCCAAGGTGGGCTCGATACAAGCGACGCCTGAGCTGATCAATGACCAGCAGGCCTTCAACAGATTTCTCGATGCGCAGCGCGAGATGACCAGCGCTCTCTCCCGGCTGTTGGCGGTGGCCGAGAACTATCCGCAACTGAAATCCGATACGGTGTTCAGGGATCTACAGGCACAGCTGGAAGGCACCGAAAACCGCATCGCGGTGGCGCGCAATCGTTATATCAAGGCGGTGCAGGATTACAACGTCACGGTACGCAGCTTCCCCAGTAACCTTACAGCAAAGGTTTTTGGCTACAAAACCAAGCCTAGCTTCGAGGTGAGAGACGAGGAGATTATTTCCAAACCGCCCGAGGTGGACTTTGGCCCGCGTCCGGGCGGCCCCGTGCGATAAATGCTTAAAACTCTGTTCCATGTCCTGCTGTGGGTTTGCCTGACCACGGCAGTGACTCACGCCGAGGTGGCGGTGCCGCCGCTCACCGCGCGGATGACCGATTTGACCGGCACGCTCACGGCCGAGCAGAAATCGAATCTCGAACAAACCCTGCAGGCCTTTGAGGCCAGCAAAGGCAGCCAGATCGCCGTGCTTGTCGTGCCTACGACGGAACCCGAGGCGGTCGAGCAGTATTCCATACGGGTGGCGGAGCAATGGAAGCTGGGCCGCAAGGGCGTGGACGACGGTGCGCTATTGCTGATCGCCAAAAATGATCGCGCCATGCGTATCGAAGTGGGTTACGGCTTGGAGGGCGTACTGCCCGATGCAATCGCCAAGCGCATCATTGCCGAGGTCATCACGCCTTATTTCAAAACCGGTGATTTTTACGGCGGCATCAAGGCCGGTGTAGAAGCCATGATTAAGGTCATTGAGGGTTAACCTTCGCCGC